>CAUVLK010000115.1:0-7249 GCA_963552635.1 uncultured Lautropia sp.
AGCTGGTGCCAGCGCCGGAACCGCCGGGCGCGGGGGATGGCGCCGGAGAGACCTGAGCATGCGAGCCCTGAGTCGGCGTCGGGCTGGGCGTCGGTTCCGCGACAGGCCGTGCAGGGGAGGGGGCCGGCGACGTGAGTGTCGCTGCGGGTGACTCCGTCCGAGGGGCGGGGCGCACCGTGGCCGACGGCGTCTGTTCCTGGACACCTCCTTCCACGGTGCGCTGCGGGCTCAGGTCCGCCGGTCGGGCAGGGCGCTCCAACACCAGGTCGCCGATCTGTATGGCATTGATGCGGGGATGCGCAGGATCATCGGAACCATTCCCTCCACCGCAAGCGCTCAGCAGCAGGGTGGAGAAGCCGAGGGTCAGGGCCTGGGCGATGGGCTTCTTGCGCATGATGGAGATCCGTCCGGAAAGGATGCCGCAACGTCTTGGGGGTGTCCGTCGCAGCCAGGGGCTGGCGGTGCGACGGTGCATGTGCCCGAAAAGGCAGGGCGGGGGCTGCCGGATGCCGGAACGGTCGGCATCGAGGTTGCTGGCCATGCCGGCAAGACAGTCCCCTGTGCCGAGTTATCGGCCGTAGAAGGTGATGCTCCAGTCCTTCAGCCGACCGGTTTCTCCCGCCACACGGTCGGTTGCCGACAGGGTCCAGTTCCTGTTGCTGCCCTGGGACACCGGTTCTTCCAGGTGACGGCGCACGCCGAAGGGGTAGTTCTGCAAGCCCTGGCAGGGGCCGATCTGCATCGAACCGTTATCGGCCGGAAGCTGGCAGGGGTGCGGCACGCTCAGGGTGCTGACGCTGCCCAGCGGACTCTGCAGCGTGATGTGCAGGTCGCCGGCGCTGGGGTGCTCGTCGCTTCCATCGGCATTGGTGGCGGTGAGCGTCACCTCGATGTGCTCGATGTGCGTGATCTGGCAGCCTTCCGGCATGCTGACGGTGGAGGAGAGCCCATTGGGCGCCGCCTGGTTGTAGTCGATCCGGTTGCCGGCCTCGATCAGCGCCTTCCGGAAGGCTTCTGCCTGGCTCTTCCTGACGGGATTGGTGGCCACGGCATCGGCTTCCGGAATCGGGGCGTTGACCCGGGTCGTGAACGGGCCGCACTGTTTCTGCGTGCTGCTGCCGCCCACGCTCTGCCAGCTGCGGCTCAGTTTCACGGCAGCATCGGCGTTGACGACGCCGAAGCCGTAGTCGTGGTGATAGTGCAGCGTGTCATGGGCGCCAGGCTGACCTTCGACGAGCGGACTGCTGTGGCTGCGCCAGCCGCTGGACTGGGCATCCACCTGCCGGGCGGAACGGGCCAGGATCAGCGGCACGTCTCGCCAGGTGAGCTTGGGGTTCGCCTGCAGCATCAGGGCCACCACGCCCGAGACCATTGGCGTGGCTGCCGAGGTGCCGTTGAAGCTGTCGGTGTACTGGTTCTGCAGCGCGGTCGTGGACACGTCGGGCAGCGTCGGAGCCCCCGGAATCCCCAGCACCTTGCTCAGGTCGGCCGACGGGGCGCAGACCGTCAGGTTGGGGCCGCGCTCGCTGTAAGGGGCGCGTTTGCCGGCGGCGTTGGTGGCACAGACGGTCACGATGCCCCGGGCACTGACCGTGCCATCCATCGGGGAGTAGTCGCCATCGAAGGCACCGTTGCCGGCCGCGAAGGTGTAGATCACGCCCAGTCCGTCACGCCCCTTGCTCAGGCCGTCATTCAGCGTGCTGTCGAAGGCGGCCTTGTTGTCCGGGGCAAAGAAGTGCCCGATGTCGGCAGCGCCCCAGCTGTTGTTGTAGATGTGGTTGCGGTCGATGTCGCGCACCAGCGCATCCAGTGCATCTTCGGTCAGGTTGTTGGCCAGCGCATTGAAGCCCACCAGCCCGGCGCGGGGCGCCACGCCCGAGACGCCGATGCCGTTGCCGTCACGTGCTGCGATCACGCCGCCCACCTGGGTGCCATGGTCGTTGTCTTCCGTGCAGGGCATCGGGTAGTCGGCGTGTCCGGCAATGGTCTTGGCATTTTGGGACAGACGCCGGTAGTTGTGGCTGCCGGCCACCACGTTGGCACGCAGGTCCTCGTGCGTCACTTCCAGGGCGTCGTCGATGACGGCAATGCGGATGCCTTCACCCCGCATCCCCTGGTCCCAGGCGCCCTGCACGCGCAGGTCCTCGCCTGCCACCATGCCGTCGGTCACGAGACCCGGCAGGCTGCCAGTGTTCGTCAGGTACCACTGGCGGGTCTGATTCGGGTCGGATCCGGTCCTGTCGGCCACGACCGGGCCGCCCCGGAAGTAGTTCAGCTTGCAGCCCGCCCAGCTGACGCGCTCGCGGGGCGCGTCAGAAGAGCTGCCGTGGTTGCCCGACGTGCCTGCGCCCGGCTGGCTGCCGTTGCCTGCCGGGTTGCTGTTGCCTGCGGGGGTGCCACCAGTTTGGCCGCTTCCTGCGATGCCCGTGCCGTTCGTGCCTGGAGCCACCCCGGGCTTCGAACTGTTGCCACCCGAGCCACCGGCCTGCGTGCCGTTGACCGGGGCAGACACCAGGTTGGCAGATGGGTTCGCACCGCCTCCGCCACAGGCAGCCAGCAGGGACAGCAGCAGCGGGGTTGCCAGGTGGCGTACAGGCAGGTGTCGTGTCTTCATGACGGAACGGCTCCAGAATGAGTCGGTGCGATACAACATCTGCACACGGGGATGCGTCACTCTAGCAACGTCGTTGCGTCAAGACATCGATTTGGCGGCAAACAGTCGATGGACGGTTGACTTCGGCTTTTTATAGGTTATGGCGATTGGGCAGCAAAATATCGGCGGGCTGCTGACCGCTCCTGGGAGGCATTCCTCACTCGTCTCTTGCCTCATGGGGCTGCCATGAGGATGCGTGCTGGCAGTACGCCCAGCAGGTCCAGAAATGACGAAGGGGGCGATGAGCCCCCTTTGTCGTTGAGTGGAGCCGCTGCTTACTGGCAGTGGCGTTCCATGATCATGGTGACAAAATCATCGGCCTGCCGACGAACCCTGCGATCAGCCGCCCTCTGCATGACCTTGATCAGCTTGTCGGCATCCTCGCAGGCAATCCGGCTACCGGAGCGAGCTGGGTGGACTGTTCGATCGATGTGATCGAGTGCCAGTGTCCGTTCATCGCGCGGGAGTTTGGAAATGTCGTCGACGGTCAGGTAACGGAACACGGCAAGGCCAGCACGGCTCATGTACTTGGACGTGGGGCAGCTCGGGCGGAGGATAGCGCACCGGGATGCAGCCGAAGCACCATCATTGGCAGCCATGGTAGCCCAGGCCGGGGCGGCCAGACAGGTCAGGAGGGCGAGGGCAAGGGGGCGTTTCATCGGGCAACTCCAGCGGTCCGGGCCGGATCGCGTGCTCACTTCAGCGCGCGCTTGGTCCACCAGTTGGGGCTCACGTCGGTGAAGATGCCCTTGGCGTTCTGCTGGTTGGCCATCTCGATGGTCTCCAGCCCGGCCGGGCTTTCCACCACCCAGACGCGGCCCGTGATCTGCCGCTCGGGTTTCAGGCCGGCCGCCACCAGCTGGGCGCGGCCATCAGCCTCGGACATGTCCTGCTTCAGCGTGACGATGAGACCACCGGGCAGACCGTAGCGGCGGCCGGCAGCATCCTTCAGCACGGGCGAGACGGTGCTGCCCGAGGCGCTGGTGAGCGCGCCACGGGTGCTCTTCAGGGTGTGAAGCTGCTTGGTCTCGGCCTGGCTGGCCTTGCGCACCTGGGTGCGGCCACCAAACTGCACGACGTGCGCGGTGTCGATCTGGAAGCTGCGGACGGTCTTGTCGGGGCCGATCAGCTGAACGACATCTGCATCGGCAGCCTGCACGCCGGATAGCCCCAGCAGCAGGGTGGAAAGGCCGATGGCCAGGTTCTGGATCAGGGTGTTCTTGCGCATGTTGGAACTCGTTCGGGCTTGTGGTTCAGCCAAGGATGTTCATGGTCGGAGGGTTGTACCTGATCATCACCGTCCGTAGATGGTGATCGACCAGTTTCTCAGCCGGCCGGTATTGCCAGTGCGACGGTCGGCGGCCGCCAGGGTCCAGTCGCTGCTGGTGCCGCTGATGGCAGGCTCCTCCAGGTGGCGGCTGATGCCGAAACTGAAGTCCACCAGTCCCTGGCAGTTGGTGCGCTGGCTGCTGGCGTTGTAGCAGAGGTGCGGCGTGGTCAGCGTGCTGGTCTGCCCGCTGGGGCTGGTCAGCGTGATCTGCAGGTCGCCGGCGCTGGGATGGGCACGGGCGCCGGTATCGTCGGTGGCAGTCAGCACCACGTCGATGTGCTCGATGTGCTGGATGCCGCAGCCGGCAGCACTGATCCGGGAAGTGACCCCGTTGACGGCGGCCTTGCTCAGGCCGCTGGCGTCGGCGAACGGGTTCTGGATCGCAGCGTCTGAAATCGGCGTGGTCTCGGGAATGGCCTGGTTGACGGTGGCGCTGTACGGGCCGCACTGCCGCAGCGTGCTGCTGCCGCCGACGCTTGGCCAGCTGCGGGCCAGTTGCACGGCGGCCGTGGCATCGGCCACGCCGAAACCATACTCATGGTTGTAGTGGTAGCCGCCGTAAGAGGTCCAGCCGGCGTTGGTCGGGTCCACCTGACGGGCGCTTCGGGCCAGCACCAGCGGCACGTCGCGCCAGGTGAGGTTGGGGTTGGCCTGCAGCATCAGGGCGATGACGCCCGAGATCATCGGCGTGGCGGCCGAGGTGCCATTGAACTTGGCTGTGTACTGGTTCTGCAGCGTCGTGGTGGTCACGTCCGGCAGGCTGCTGCCATTTGCCTGGCCCATGTCGCTGGACGGTGCGCAGACAATGAGGTTGGGGCCCGGCTCGCTGTAGGGCGCACGCTTGCCGGCTGCATTGGTGCCACAGACCGGGATGGCGCCCAGCACGCTGACGTTGCCGTCCAGCACGGAGTAGTCGCCATTGGCACCACCGTTGCCGCCGGCAAAGGTGTAGATGGAACCCAGCCCGTTACGGCCGTTGCGCAGGCCGTTGAGGATCGTGCCGGCATGGGCCGAGCGCGACGTGGGCGCGTTGAAGTGCCCGTCATCTTCAGCACCCCAGCTGTTGTTGTAGATGTGGTTGCTGGCCTGGCCACGCACCAGTGCGTCCAGGACCTCGCTGTCCAGATCGTTGGCCAGAGCGTTGTAGCCCACCAGGCTGGCACGCGGCGCCACGCCACGGCCGCCCAGACCATTGCTGTCGCGGGCAGCCACCACTCCGCCCACGGCGGTGCCGTGGGTCTGGTTCGTGGTGCAGGGCAGCGGCCAGGGGCTGCCACGCTGCCAGCTGCCATCGCTCACATAGTTGTAGCTGGCGCCTTCGGCCACGTTGGGGGCCAGATCCTGGTGGGTCACCTCCAGGGCGTCATCCACCACCGCCACACGGATGTTCTCGCCCCGCAGGCCGCTGGCCCAGACGTTCTCGACCTGCAGGTCCTCGCCAGCCGCCAGGCCGGAATAGCCCGTCAGACGGCCGGTGTTCTTCAGGTACCACTGCGTGAGGTAGAGCGGATCGGTGCCCGCGCTCTGGCGGGGCTGTGACTGTGCGTAGTAGCGCACCGTGCACTTGGTGCCATTGAGCAGCGTGCCCTGATAGGGCGTGTTGCTGGATGCCCCGCCCGAATCGCCGGAGCCGCCGCAGGACGCCAGCAGGGTGGCAAGCAGCAGCGGGACGGTTCTGAGGGACAGGGAAAGGGAGGGAGGAGTCATGGCACTGAAGGTGTAGCGTGAGACGGCAACGGGCGGAATTTTCGTTGGCCTGCGTGGCTGGAATGTGACGCTATGTCACACCCGTGTACAGACTGGCTGCGGAATCTGTCAGCAGGGCCGTGAAAGGCCAGGGGGGCGTCAGGGCGCACACCGCGGCCGAATCGGCACGGGGCTGCAGCCGGGGGTGTCCTCGGCAGGGCCGGGAGCGGCCTTCCGCAGCCTTGATTCTGCCGGGAAATATCCATCGTTGCCGGTGGTTGTGCAGCAGGTACCCTGTATGCAACGTGCCATCAACGTCGCTGACCGCTCATCGGATGACAGCGCCGGTCAGTGTCCATACAGCGTCAGCTCCCAGTACTTCACCCGGACCGAGGGGGACGAGGCTTCGGTGTTGCGGTCGACCGCGTTCAGGGTCCAGCGTGCCTCCTTGTGGGTGAGGGCCGGCTGCCCCATGAAGCGGCTGATGCCGAAGTATTGGTCCACCAGCCCCATGCAGGCCACGCGCTGCAGCTGGCCGCTGTCGCCCACCCCCAGACAGCGGTGCGGGTAGGCCAGCGTGGCGGTGTGCCCTGTGGGTGCGGTCAGCGTGATCTGCAGGTTGCCAGGCTCGGCGGCCTCCTTGTCCTGCTTGGGATCCATGGCCGACATCTTCACGCCGACATGCTCGATATGGCGGATCGGGCAGTCTTGAGGGACGGTAATGGCACTGGCCAGACCGCCCTGGGCCGCCTTGTTGTAGTCCGGGGTCTTGTCGGGATTGGCCGCTTTCGGAATGGCTTGGTCCGGCGTCACGCGATAGGGGCCGCACTGACGCAGATTGCGGCTGTCACCGACACTGCGCCAGTGGCGCGCCATGCGCACGGCGGCCTGGGCATCGACCACACCGAAGCCATATTCGTGGTGGTAGGCCAGTTGGTGATAGGGTTTCCAGCCGGCCGACTGGGCATCCACCCGTCGGGCAGTGCGGGCCAGGATGATCGGCACATCACGCCAGGTAAGGTGAGGGTTGGCCTGCAGCATGAGGGCAACCACGCCCGAGACCATCGGAGCGGCTGCCGAGGTGCCGTTGAAGTCGTCCCGGTACTGGTTCTGCAGGGCGGTGGTCGTCACGCCCGCCAGGGCTGGCTTGCCATCGCGAGGGTAGTCACCACTGGGCGCACAGACCAGAAGGTTGGAGCCAGGTTCGCTGTAGACGGCCCGTTGGCCCGCGGCATTGGTTGCGCAGACGGCGATGGCACCCAGCGCCGAGATGCCGGCGTCGTAGCTGGCGAAGTCGTCGGCCTCGGCACCATTGCCGGCGGCGAACACGTAGATGGCGCCTCGGCCTCGGCGGCCGTCGCGCAGGCCACGCGCAATCGCCTGTTGCCAGGCATCATCCGATGGCTGGGACTGGATGAAATGCCCCCAGTCGTTGGGCCCCCAGCTGTTGTTGTAGATGGCGTTGATGCCCAGCCCACGGGTCAGGGCGTCCAGCACGTCGGCATCGGTGCTGGTGGCCAGCGGGTTGTAACCCACCAGACGCACGCGCGGGGCCACGCCCACGCCGCCCTTGCCATTGA
>CAUVLK010000116.1:0-7248 GCA_963552635.1 uncultured Lautropia sp.
GCAGGACAATCTCTGGCCGCTGCTGGAGGCCGGCAAGGTGAAGCCCATCATTGACCGGGCCTTCCCCTTGGAAAAGGCGGCCGAAGCCCATCGCCGCATGGAAAGCTCCGAGCACGTGGGCAAGATCCTGTTGGCGGTGAAGCCTGGTATCGAATGATTACCCAAAGATGAACTGCCGCCCCGCCCGGTGCCGCTGCATGGCATTCTCGTGGGCGATGCACATCAGCATGCCGCAGCCCACGCCCAGCGTCACCAGGGCGGTGCCGCCGTAGGACATGAAGGGCAGCGGCACGCCCACCACGGGCAGGATGCCGATCACCATGCCGATGTTCACGAAGGCGTAGGTGAAGACGATCATCGTCATGGAGGCAGCCAGTAGGCGTGAGAACAGGCTCTGCGCCTGGCTGGCGATGATCAGGCCGCGGGCGATGAAGGCGGTGTAGAGCGCCAGCAGGATGCCGGTGCCCACCAGGCCGAATTCCTCGGCGTAGACCGAGAAGATGAAGTCGGTGGTGCGTTCGGGCACGAAGTCCAGGTGGGCCTGGGTGCCCCGCAGCCAGCCCTTGCCCTGCAGGCCGCCCGAGCCCACGGCGATGGTGGACTGGATGATGTGAAAGCCCTTGCCCAGCGGATCGTTGGTGGGATCGATCATCGTGAGCACGCGCTCTTTCTGGTAGGGCTTCATGTTGAGCCACAGCAGCGGCATGGCGGCCAGGCCCACCACCAGGCTGCCCAGAATGACCCGCCAGCTCAGGCCCGCGAAATAGATGACGAAGGCGCCAGCCGACCCGATGAGGATGGCGGTGCCCAGATCGGGCTGGCGGCCGACCAGTGCCACCGGCAGCACCAGCAGCATGATGGCCATCAGGTGCACGTAGCGGCTGCGCAGCCGGTTCTGGCTGATATGGAAGAACCAGGCCAGCATCAGCGGAATGGCGATCTTCATCAGTTCTGCCGGCTGGATGCGGGTGAAGCCCAGGTCCAGCCAGCGCTTGGCGCCCTTGGCCGTGATGCCCATCAGTTCGACACCGAACAATAGCGCCAGCCCCACCAGATAGATGGGAATGGCCACGGCTCGCAGGTGACGCGGGTCCAGACTGGCTACCAGCCAGGTGATCAGCACCGCCATGCCCAGATTGCGGGCATGCACCACCAGACGTTCGCTGCCTTCGCCGGCCGCCGAATACATGGTGACGAGGCTGATGAGCGAGATGGCCAGCAGCACCGTCGACAGCCAGGGGTCGAAGATGAAGACGCGATGACGCAGGAAGCGCCACAGGGCGGCAGCGTTCATGGGGTGGCCTCCACAGGGGCAGGCGGTATCGGCGTGCGCTTGCCCAGCAGGTAGAAGTCGAAGATCCTGCGGGCCAGGGGGGCTGCCGTGCGGGCGCCGAAGCCGCCGTTCTCCACCACCATCGCCAGCGCGATGCGCGGGTTCTGCGCCGGGGCGTAGCCGATGTAGAGCGAGTGGTCGCGGAAATGGTGCGCCACTTTCGCCTCGTCGTATTTCTCGTTCTGGCGGATGCCGATGACCTGGGCCGTGCCGGTCTTGCCGGCCGATTCATATTCGGCCCCCAGGAAGGCGGTGCGTGCCGTGCCCTTGCGGGTGACGTCGGTCATTGCGCGTTGCACCAGCTTCAGGTTCTGGGATGAAACGCGGATTGGCTTGCCGCCGGGGGCGTCGCCATTGTCGGGCATGACGGAGCCGACGTGGGTGACCAGATGCGGGCGGTGCGCCACGGCATCGTTGGCCAGCGTGGCGGTGGCGTGTGCCAGCTGCAGGATGGTGAAGGCGTTGTAACCCTGGCCGATGCCGATCGACGGCGTCTCGCCCGGGAACCACGGCTGCTTGAATCGCTGCTGCTTCCAGGCAGACGAGGGCAACAGGCCGGGCTGCTCGTCAGGCAGGTCGATGCCGGTGAGGTGGCCAAAGCCCCAGGGCACCATGAAGTCGTGAATGCGGTCCACGCCCAGATCGTAGGCGGCGCCGTAGTAATAGGTGTCGGACGAGACCACGATGGACTTGTACAGGTCCACGCGGCCGTGTCCTTGCGGCTTGGAGTCGCGGAAGCGGTGCTTGCCCAGCATCCAGTAGCCCGGGTCCTGGATCGTCTCCTCGGGCTTGCGGACCTTGTTTTCCAGCACGGCCAGCGCCATGAAGGGCTTGTAGGTGGAGCCGGGGGGATAGGTGCCGCGCAGCGGTCGGTTGAGCAGCGGCCGATCGGGATCGCCGTTCAGGGACTGCCAGTTGCGGTGGTCGATGCCATCGACGAACAGGTTGGGGTCGAAGCTGGGCACTGACACGAAGGCCAGAATCTCGCCGGTGCGCGGTTCAATGGCCACCAGCGCGCCCCGATAGCCGGCCAGCAGTTCTTCGGCCAGCTGCTGCAGCGGAATGTCCAGCGCCAGCCGGATGTCCTGGCCGGGCGTGGCCGGCTGCCGTGACAACGAGCGCACCGGCCGGCCGCTGGCGGTGATCTCCACTTCCTCCAGGCCCACCTTGCCGTGCAGCTGGGTCTCGTAGCTCTGCTCCAGCCCCAGCTTGCCGATGTGGGTGCTGCCGGCATAGTCGGAGGTTCGCTCAGTCCGCGCCAGCATGTCGTTGTCGGCGTTGGAGATGCGCCCGATGTGGCCGATGACATGTGCTGCCGTGGTGCCCAGCGGGTAATGGCGGTGCGGACGCGCCTTGATCTCCAGGCCATCGAAGCGGAAGCGCACCGCGGCCAGGCGGGCGGCCTCTTCGTCGGTCAGGCGGGTCTTGAGCGGAATGGTGCCGTCGGTGTTCTTGTTGCCGGCAGCCAGCCGCTTGAAGCGGCGCACCTCCAGCGGGCTGATCGGAACGATCTTCGAGAGCTGCTGCACCAGCCGGTCCACGTTGCGAGCCTGACTGGTGGCGATTTCCAGGGCCGGCGTGTACACATCCTCGGCCAGCACGATGCCGTTGCGGTCCAGGATGCGGCCCCGCTGCGGCGCCAGCGGCAGCATGGTGATGCGGTTGTCCTCGGCCAGGGCGTGGTACTTGTCGTAGCTGGCCACCTGCAGATTCCAGGCCTGGGCGGCCAGCAGCCCGAAGCCCGCCAGGCTGCCTGCCATGGCAATCAGCAGCCGGCGATTGAAGCGGGCCGGACTGGGGGTCTGGGGCGGACGACGCATGGCCACGATGCTCTACGCTCAGCGGCCGTGATCGTCTGGCGCGTAATGCCAGTAGGCCGGCCGCCGGCGCGCCGCGTGTTGAGGCTGGGGCGAGGCCGTCCCCTGCATGACCAGCTCTTCCGGATCGATCCAGGTCGGAGAAGTGTTCTGGACCTGCGGTGCGGGTGCGGCCGGGGTGGCGTGGCTGTCGCGGGCTGCAACCGGCTCGTTGGCGTGTACGTAGATCGGTGCGCCGACAGGGGCTGCGGCGTCCCTGTCGGCCTCTTCGCCCGCCACCCGCTCCGGATCGACAAAGGGGGCGGTGCGCGGGCCGTACGCCGCCGAACCGGCCGCTGTCCGGCGGGGGGCGTGTCGTGCGGGCAGCAGCAAGTCGGCCAGCGGCCACAGCAGTGCGGTGCCCAGCCAGGGCAGGAACTGCTCCGGCCCCAGGAAGGGTAGTCCCAGCAGGAAGCGGGCGCCGGCCAGCACGGCCTGCGCCATCAGGAAGACGCCCAGCATGTGCAGCATCTGCCCGCCCAGTCGGAACCAGGCAATGCGTCGCTGGAACTGCAGCGTCATCCAGACAATCAGGGTGTAGAGCAGCGCGTGTTCACCCAGCGTGCTCGCGGTGTGCGTGTCCATCAGCACGCCCAGCACGAAACCGGCCGCCAGCAGGCCACGCTGCGGGCTATGCAGCGCCCACCAGGCCAGCACCAGGGCCAGCACATCCGGAATGACCGGGCTCTGCCCCCAGGGGGCCAATGCCACCAGCATGGCCAGCAGCAGCGAAACGGTCATCCGGGGCCAGTCGGCCACGCCGTGGGAAGAGGGGGAGGCGTTCATGGCTGCGCGGCGCCTGGCGTGGAGGCTGTGGGGTCGGCATCGTTCGGGTCGGCAGCGTCCGTCGTGTTGTTCGATGCAGGCGACATACCGGCCGGCGCGCTCGAGGCGGCCGACTCTGGAGCGGATGTTTTCGGTGTTGGCCGGCCGGGTGGGACGGCTTCATCCTGGGCGGGAATGGCCGAGGTATCGGGCTGCAGCACCAGCACCAGGCGCGGGTCGGTCAGGTTGGCCAGCGGCCGTACCGTCACCTGCGCGAAGGGTTCATCGGCAGGCAGCGTCACGTCCTCCACCACACCCACCGGCACGCCGGGCGGATACAGGAAATCCAGCCCTGAAGTCTGAAGCACGTCGCCAATCTGGATGTCCGCTTCCTTGCTCTGGAAGCGCAGCTCCATCAGCGCCGGGCTGGGGGTGCCGAAGGCCAGCGCATGCAGGCCATTGCGCCGCACGCTCACCGGCACGCTCATCACGGGGTCGGTGATCAGCGTCATCTCGCTGCTGAACGGATAGACGCGCGTGATCTGGCCGATGACGCCCTTGGCGTCGATGACCGGCTGTCCGGCGGCCACGCCGTGATGGCTGCCCCGGTCCAGCAGACGACGGCGCGTGCCGGCACTGCGCGGCTGCATCACGGCCTCGGCCACGATGGCAGCCTGCGGAATCTGCAGCCGCAGCCCGGCCAGGTCACGCAGTGACTGATTTTCCTGACGAAGCCGCTCGGTGGCGGCCAGTACGCCCGCTTGCTGGATGAGGACGGTGCGCAACAGCCTGTTGTCGTTGCGCAACGCTTCCATGTCGTCGAAGTAGCCCTCGAAGGACTCGACCTGCTGCATGGGCCAGGCCAGTGCCGCCTGCACCGGATACAGCGCACCCCCCAGGACCTGACGCACCGGCGCAAGCACTCCCAGCCGGGCGTCGGCAAACATCAGTGCCAGGGCCAGCAGCGAGAGGAGGATGGCGATGCCGGGCTTCGGAGCATCCGGCGCATGGTAGTGGGCAGTCATTCGTGGGTGAAGATACCACCCAGTTCGTCCATGCGCTCCAGGGCCAGACCGCAGCCGCGCACGACACAGGTGAGGGGTTCATCGGAAATCAGGGTGGGCAGCCCGGTCTCTTCGGCCAGCAGCCGGTCCAGACCCGGGATCATCGCACCACCGCCGGTCAGCATGATGCCGCGTTCCGAGATGTCGGCGCCAATTTCCGGGGGCACCTCTTCCAGCGCGATCTTCACCGCCGAGACGATATGGTTCAGCGGTGCGGTGAGCGCCTCGCGGATCTCGTTGGTGCTGATGCGGAAGGCGCGCGGAATGCCCTCGGACAGGTTGCGGCCCTTGACCTCGATTTCCTTGCTCTGTCCGTCGGGGAAGGCTGATGCCACTTCCTTCTTGATCTGTTCGGCCGTGCTTTCGCCGATCAGCATGCCGTAATTGCGGCGCACGTAGGTGATGATCGCCTCGTCGAAGCGGTCACCGGCCACGCGCAGCGAATTGGCGTGCACGATGCCGCCCAGGGAAATCACGCCAATTTCAGTGGTGCCGCCGCCGATGTCGATCACCATCGAGCCGGTGGCTTCGGAGACCGGCAGCCCTGCACCGATGGCCGCGGCCACGGGCTCTTCCAGCAGATACACCTCGGAAGCGCCTGCGCCCAGCGCCGATTCGCGGATGGCACGTCGTTCCACCTGGGTGGAGCCGCAGGGCACGCAGATGACGATGCGCGGATTGGGGGCGAACACCGTGCCCGGATGCGCCATGCGCACGAACTGCTTGAGCATCTGTTCGGTGACCGTGAAGTCGGCAATCACGCCGTCCTTCATCGGGCGGATGGCCTGCATGTTGCCTGGCACCTTGCCCAGCATCAGCTTGGCCTCGCGGCCCACGGCCGTGATGGTGCGCTTGCCGCCCGGGGCCGTGTCGGTCCGGATCGCCACCACTGAAGGCTCGTCCAGCACGATGCCCTTGCCCTTGGCATAGATCAGGGTGTTGGCCGTTCCCAGGTCGATGGCCAGGTCGTTCGAAAAATATTTCTTGATGAAACCGAACATGACGACACGTCGCTTTATGTTTCCGAAATGGCCGAAGGATCATACCGTTATACTTCTGCGCATGTCCGCCCACGGGTTCGGTCGGGGACTGCCGGTCGCTGGCCCGTGGTAAACGTTTCCTTTGCGTTGCAGGCATACCACCGCCCGGGCTCCCTGCGGGTCGCGGGCCTTTCCACGTTTCGTGTACCGGAGCGGGGCGCCGCGCCGTCCACCCGGTTCCGCCAGGGGATCCCCGATGTCACTCACGTCCGACGACATTTCACGTCTCGGCGAACTCGCCCGCATCCGGCTGGATGATGCGGAGCGCGCCCACATGCTGGCCCAGCTCGACGACATCTTCGGCATCATCGAGAAGCTGCGTGCCGTCGACACCACCGGCGTCGAGCCCATGACCCACGCCGGCCATGTCGGCCAGCGACTGCGTGACGATGTCGTCACCGAAAGCGATCATCGCGCCGAGAACCAGCGTTCCGCGCCGTCCGTGGCCGATGGCCTGTACCTCGTCCCGCGGGTGGTGGAGTAAGCATGAGCACAACCAAGACCCTGCTGGAATCCGGCAATCTCGGCGCCATTGGCGCTGCCCTGCAGGCCGGTGACGTTTCGGCCCGCGAACTGGCCGAACACTGCCTGGCGGCCGCTGCCGCCAGCGACATCAATGCCTTCGTGGATGTGCAGCCCGAGCTGACGCTGGCCCAGGCTGACGAGGCCGATGCCCGGCTGGCCGCTGCCCGCCAGTCCGGCGAGCGCGCAAGCCCGCTGCTGGGCGTGCCCATGGCCCACAAGGACGTCTTCGTCACCCGTGGCTGGAAGTCCACCGCCGGCTCCAAGATGCTGGCTGACTATCAGAGCCCCTTCGACGCCACCGTCGTGCGCAAGGTGCGCGAGGCCGGTGCCGTCTGCGTCGGCAAGCTCAACTGCGACGAATTCGCCATGGGGTCGGGTAACGAGAACTCGTTCTTCGGCCCGGTGAAGAACCCCTGGGATCCGTCCCGCGTGGCCGGCGGCTCGTCGGGCGGCTCGGCCGCTGCCGTGGCCGCTGGCCTGGTGCCGGTCTCCACCGGGACCGACACCGGCGGTTCGGTGCGCCAGCCGGCCGCCATGTGCGGCGTCACCGGCATCAAGCCCACCTACGGGCGCGTCTCGCGCTACGGCATGATCGCCTTCGCCAGCAGTCTGGATCAGGCCGGCGTGTTTGCCCGCTCGGCCGCCGACTGCGCGCTGCTGCTGTC
>CAUVLK010000117.1:0-7186 GCA_963552635.1 uncultured Lautropia sp.
TATATTTTTTACTCGAAAAATTCAAGCCTCGTTATGGATCTGGTGGCGAGTCTGGTGAGGTTGTCTTTTTTCGTAATCATGAAAGTGAAGGTTATCTTCACAAGGTTCTTGGGGTGTTTAGGGCCTTTTTGTCGTTTGTCAAATTTGTTGTTAAGGTGTCGTTGGTTTCGTTTGTTTTGGTGATGATCCCTGTTGTTGTGGTTAACGAGATAAATAGTGGGAAGATAAGGGGTGCTGTCGATGATTTCATTCAGGAGAACTTTCCGGAAAATGGGAAGGTCCGAGGTTATCCTGTAAAGTCATCTAATGGGGGTGCTGAACTTGTTTCAAGGATCCCTGAATTTGTCAATAAAAGACATGAGGCCTTGAGTTATTGTATTAGGAGTGAGTGGCGAGTCCAGGGTGCAAGCTTGCGTCGAAGTTCGTTTGTCTCTAATATTGGCGACGATTATTTGGGAATTATCTTGAGAAATCATTACGGAAAGTGTTCTCGTTTATCGTTTGATGGGGTTAGTAGGAAAAGAATCGAAGTGGTGATTGATCCTTATAAAGATTTGTTCATGAAAGATGGTGCTTTGGTGTTCGATAGGATTTCGAATGTTGTTGGTCGCGACATGTACTCGAATGACTTTGATGATCCGTCTAGTGTGAAATTCGTGCAAAGAGTGCTAATGAGTTTGGGGTACTACTCTGGTGAAGTCAATGGTCGTCTTGACGAGATGACAAGGGGTTCTATCGACAAGTACAGAAGGGATCGTGTCCTTATGAGTGAGGTTGGTATTGACTATAAATTGCTCGATAGCTTGGAGAGTGATTTGTCTGATGGGAGTGGTGGGCAATAATATTCCTATCTATGTGTTATATTGATTTGGTTTTTTGTGATATGGGTAGGTTTTTTCTCTCATGCCCTGTTTCCACTATGGCCAGACCGAGCTGGATCACCTGCGCGCCCGGGATCCCCGTCTGGCCGCGGCCATCGACCGCATCGGGCTGATTCGGCGTGAGGTGCAGCCGGATCTCTTTCATGCGCTGGTGCACAGCATCATCGGTCAGCAGATTTCCACCAAGGCGCAGGTCACCATCTGGGCCAAGGTCCAGGCCCGGTTTCCCGGGGTGAGCCCCGAGGTCATGGCCTCATGTGCACTGGACGAGCTGCAGGGCGTTGGCATCACCTTCCGCAAGGCGGGCTACATTCAGGACATCGCGCGCAGCGTCATCGAGGGCAGCACCGATCTGCACGCGCTGGCCCAGCTGGATGACGAGGCGCTCTGCCACGCGCTGTCGCAGTTCAGGGGCATTGGCGTGTGGACGGCCGAGATGCTGATGCTGTTCTCGCTGCAGCGCCCGGACATCGTCAGTTACGGGGATCTGGCCATTCTGCGCGGCATGCGCATGCTCTATCGTCACCGGGCCATCACGCCACAGCTCTTTGCCCGCTACCGTCGCCGCTACAGCCCCTATGGCAGCACGGCCAGCCTGTATCTGTGGGCGATTGCAGGCGGGGCGCTGCCGGAGCTGACGGATCCGGGCAGGCCGGGGAAGTCGAAAAAATGAGAGGAGTTAACGACCTGATGAATCAGACTGTTCCAATACTGAATCCGTGGATGCTGGCGGCCGCAGTGGCGAGTGCGCTCGCGGGTCTTCTCCATGTGGGATGCGTTGTCTTCGGGGCCTCCTGGTACCGGTTTGTCGGTGCAGGTCAGCCTATGGTGCAGATGGTGGAAGCGGGACGCCTCTTCCCTCATCTGGTCACACTGGCAATTGCGCTGGTGCTGTTCGGGTGGGGGATGTATGCGCTGGTTGGTGCCGGTTGGCCGTTGAGCCTTCCCTGGGCCCGCTGGGTCATTCTCGCGATTGCATCCGTGTATCTGCTGCGGGGCATCGTCGGTTTCTTTATCGAACCGAGTCCAGGCCGAAGCCAGATTTTCTGGTGGTGGAGCTCTGTCATCTGCGTTGTGATTGGCGGTATCCATGTGATTGGCCTCAGGCAAGTCTGGCACCGTCTGTAGATTCTGACATTGCTCATGTGATCTGACTCAGGTATCGCCAGGGGCGTTCGCGTCAGCGTCAGCCAGTGCCTTTTCCCGTCGCAGCAGCTCGCGTTTGCGCTCGATGCCCCAGCGATAGCCGGACAGGGTGCCATCCTGGCGCACCACGCGGTGGCAGGGTACCGCCACGGCCAGCCGGTTGGCGGCGCATGCCCGGGCCACGGCGCGCACGGCCCGAGGGGCGCCGATGCGGGCGGCAATGTCGGCGTAGCTCAGCGTGGAGCCTACGGGGATCTTGCGCAGGGCCTGCCAGACCCGTTCCTGGAAGGCGGTGCCCCGCAGGTCCAGTGGGAGGTCCAGCCCGATGGCGGGTGCTTCCACGAAACCGATGACGCGGGCCACCAGCTGCTCGAAATCGGCGTCGCCACCGATGAGGTGTGCCTTGGGGAAGCGGTCCTGCAGGTCATTCACCAGCACGGCCGGGTCGTCGTCCATGAGGATGGCACAGATGCCGCGCTCGCTCTGGGCCACCAGGATGGCACCCAGGGAGCATTGCGCGACGGCGAAGCGGATCGTCACGCCGTCACCACCGGCCCGATAGTCGCGGGCACGCATGCCCAGCAATCGGTCTGCCTTTTCGTAGAAGCGACTGTTGGTGTTGAAGCCGGCATCGTAGATGGCGTCGGTCACGCTCCGGGCTTCGCCCAGGGCATGGCGCAGCCGGTTGGCCCGGTGGGCCGAGGCGTAGGCCTTGGGGGTGAGCCCGGTCTGTGCCTTGAAGATCCGGTGGAAATGTGAGGGGCTGAGCCCTGCGTGCTGTGCCAGGGTACTCAGGTCCGGCAGCGTGTCCGCAGCCTCGATCAGGCGGCAGGCATCGGCCACGAGCGCGGCGTGTTGAGCCTCTGCGGCTGAGGTTGGGCGACGCCCGACGTTTCCGCCGGGAGGCTGCCTGGCCGGCAGGTCGATTTCCTTGCTGCCCGGCTCCCCGCCCCGTTGAAGGCTGTCGTCTGCCTGTTGCTGGTGCTGTGTGCTCATGGCTTCTCGGGCGTGTGCCGTTCTGTCAGGTGCGGGTGATGCCGACACCGCCGTCCACGTACAGCGTCGTTCCGGTGACGAAGCTGGACATGTCGGAGGCCAGGTACAGTGCAGACTGCGCAATTTCCTCGGGCTGCGCCCGACGTTTGAGGGCATGCAGGTTCTCCACGAAGGTGCGCTGCTCCGGCGTGGGGGTGGCGGCACGCCCCATGTCGGTTTCGGTTCCTCCGGGCATCAGGGCGTTCACCCTCAATCCCTGGGGTCCGTATTCTGCGGCCAGCACGTGCATCAGTCCCACCAGTCCGGCCTTGGCAGCGGCGTAGGCGGCCATGCCCGGAAGACCCAGCCTTGGTCCGACGAAGGTCGAGGTGAAGATCAGCGAGGCGCCCCGGCGCTTCAGCAGTTCCGGAATTTGATGACGGGCCGACAGAAAGGCACCTGTCAAGTTCACGTCGAGGGTTTCCTGCCAGCCATCGACCGTGATGTCGGGAATGCTGCCCAGTGCGCCCATGGTGCCTGCGTTGTTGAAGCCGATGTCCAGTCCGCCGAAGCATTCGACTGCCAAGGCGACAGCGTTTCTGGCGCAGTGCTCATCACGTACGTCGCCGGCCAGGCAGGCTGCCTGTCCACCCGCCTTTTCGATGTCGTTCACCAGCGCCGCCAGTCGGTCCTGCCGACGTGCCACGGCCACCACGGCTGCTCCCTCGCGGGCAAACAGCTTTGCACTGCTGTAGCCGATTCCGTCACTTGCGCCGGTGATGAGGGCCACTTTTCCTTCCAATATTCCCATGCGTTGCTTCTGTTGCGTTGTCGGCCACCCCGTGTGTGGTTGCTTGTGGGGGTGGATGCCAGGCGCATTCTGGGGATCGCGGGAAGGGCGGGCACTCCGTTTCTTGCTCAGGACCTCAGCCGATCAGTGCCGCGATCCGCTGCGCTCCCTCGATGCAGGCTTCGGGCGGGGCCACCAGGGCGATGCGCACGAATTCGTGGCCAGGGTTGCTGGCGGGGTCGTCGGGGTGCAGGCTGGAGGGGCGGCCCAGGTAGCTGCCGGGCAGCACCTTCACGTGTGCTTCATGGAAGAGCCGGGCGGTGAAGGCCTCGTCATCGCCGCCGGGCACGGGCAGCCACAGGTAGAAGCTGGCGGCCGGCATCTGCAGGGCGGGGACCACCGGTTGCAGGATGGGCAGCACGGCGTCGAATTTCTGGCGGTACAGGCGACGGTTGTCCACCACGTGGGCCTCGTCGTTCCAGGCGGCGATGGAGGCCTGCTGGAACATCGGGCTCATGGCGCAGCCGTGGTAGGTGCGGTAGCGCAGGAAGCGCGCCAGCAGGGCGGCGTCGCCGGCCACGAAGCCGCTGCGCATGCCGGGCACGTTGGAGCGCTTGGAGAGGCTGGAGAAGACCACCACGCCCCGATAGTCGGTGCGGCCCAGTTGCCGGCACACCGCCAGGGCGCCCAGGGGCGGGGCGGATTCGTCGTGGTAGATCTCGGAATAGCACTCGTCGGAGGCGATGATGAAGCCGTGCCGGTCGGCCAGCGCAAACAGGGTGCGCCATTCGTCCAGATCCATGACGGCGCCGGTGGGGTTGCCGGGCGAGCAGACGTAGACGAGTTTCACCTGCGGCCACAGGCTGTCGGGCACCTGGGTCCAGTCCATCCGGAAACCGTTGTCGGGGCGCTGGTCCAGCAGGTGCAGGCGGGCGCCGGCCAGCAGCGCAGCGCCTTCATAGATCTGATAGAAGGGGTTGGGGGCGATGACGACCTGGGTGGCGGCAGGTGCCGGGTCGAGCATGGCCTGCGTGAAGGAGAACAGGGCCTCGCGCGAGCCGTTGACGGGCAGCACCTGGGTGGTGGCATCGATGGGGCTGTCGTAGCGGCGCCGGATCCAGGCAGCGATGGCCTCGCGCAGGGCCGGGGTGCCGGCGGTGGCCGGGTAGCTGGCCAGGCCGTCCGTGGCATCGGCCAGGGCATTCAGCACTACGGGCGGGGTGGGGTGGCTCGGCTCACCGATGGAGAGATCCACCAGCGGCAGGCCGGTCGGCGGCTGGCCTGCAGGCTTGGCGGCCAGCAGCGCTCGCAGGCGCTCGAACGGGTAGGGTTGCAGGAGGTCGAGGCGGGGGTTGGCGGGCAGGCTCACGCGGGCGGGTCGTCGTTTCAGGCAAGGGATTCCGATTATACGGAGCGAGAATTCGTCGCAGAATGAAACGAACGGTACAATGCTCGGAACAGGAGCGGGACCGGTGAACGGCGGCGCTCCTGCAGCAGGCCTGATCCGGGGGATTGGCTGATTGCAGCACCGACATGCAGCGAATGGCTCCCGGCAGCAGACCCGAAAAAGAACACATCGGCCAGAACATTGGCCGCGACAAGCCGAGAGCACCAGCAGCGCAATGACCAGCAGACGACAGCCCACGGCATCCCACGGCGGATGCCTCCTGCCCGATTCCCCCGATACCGCCCTGTCCGCTCAGGGCGGCGATGTTCAGACGCAGACGGATGAGGCTTTCCGGCCCGGTCGCCGACAGGTGCTGGCCGCCGGGGCTGCCATGCTGGCCATGCCGGCATTCGTGCGTGCCCGGGCGGCGTCGGCCCATGTGGTGGTGGTGGGCGGCGGCTTTGGGGGCGCCACGGCGGCCCGCTATCTGCGTCAGCTGGCCCCCGAAGTGAAGGTGACGCTGGTCGAGCCGGCGACGCGCTTCTATACCTGCCCGTTCTCCAATCTCTATCTGGGGGGCTTGCGCACGTTCGAGAGCATCGGTCACGGCTATGACGGTCTGCGGGCCGACGGCGTGGACGTGGTGCATGCGCGGGCCGAGGATGTGGATGCGACGGCCAGGACCGTGCGCCTGTCCAACGGCCGCACGCTGAAGTGGGACCGGCTGGTGCTGTCGCCGGGCATCGATTTCCGCTGGGATGCGCTGCCGGGTTATGACGAGGCGGCCTCGTGGGTTGCTCCGCATTCCTGGAAGGCCGGGAAGCAGACGCAACTGCTGTACAAGCAGCTGCGGGCGATGCCCGATGGTGGCACCTTCGTGATGGTGATCCCCGACCTGCCGTATCGCTGCCCGCCGGGGCCCTACGAGCGGGCCTGCATGGTGGCGCACTACTTCAAGCAGAACAAGCCGCGCAGCAAGATCCTGCTGCTGGACGCGAAGGACAATTTTTCCAAGAAGGCGCTGTTCCAGCAGGGCTGGGCGGCCAAGTACGGAAACATGATCGAGTGGGTGGGCCAGTCGGATGACGGCCAGGTGCAGCGCGTGGACGTGAAGCGGCGCGAGGTGGAGACGCTCTTCGGCACCATCCACAAGGCTTCGGTGCTGAACGTGATTCCGCCGCAGCGGGCCGGGATCATCACCGAGCGGGCCGGTGTGGCCGATGCCAGCGGCTGGGTGCCGGTGCATGCCGATGGTTTCGAGTCCCGCCAGGTGAAGGACATCTATGTGCTGGGCGACGCCACCATTGCGGCGCCAATGCCCAAGTCGGGCTTCGTGGCCAACGTGCAGGGTCGCATGGCGGCCGGCGTGATCGCCGCGGACCTGACCGGGCAACCGCGTCCGGAACCGACCTATGCCAACACCTGCTACAGCCTGGTGGCGCCGGGCTACGGCATCTCGGTTTCGGGCCTCTACGAAGCGAAGGACGACAAGCTTGT
Source organism: uncultured Lautropia sp. (assembly GCA_963552635.1). GTDB lineage: Bacteria > Pseudomonadota > Gammaproteobacteria > Burkholderiales > Burkholderiaceae_E > Lautropia. Next base: position 6,677 of record CAUVLK010000117.1, read on the forward strand.
CGAACTGCCGGGGCTGGGCACCAGTCCGCTGGATGCGGACGCGGCCTATCGGGCCCAGGAGGCCAGCAACGGCGCGGGCTGGTACGAGAGCATCAGCACGGACATCTGGGATCGATAATGCCGTCGTTGAACCTTTTCTGGGCCAGCTTCGTGCTGGGATGCGTGTTCGGCGTGGCGGCGCGGGCGGGAGGCTTCTGCCTGCTGCGCGGGCTGCGTCAGACCCTGGCGCGGCCGGAGCCGTCGGACTGGGGTGAGGAACAGGCGCCCCAGGGCGCGCCGGCGCTGCAGGCCTTCGCGCTGGCGCTGGCGGTGGCACTGGTCGGCACGCAGGTGCTGGCGATGCTCGGGGAGATCTCGCTGTCGCAGGTGCTGGTGGTGCGACCGCGCTTCTCGCCGCTGGGGGCGCTGACCGGCGGGCTGATGTTCGGCGTGGGCATGGCGCTGGCGCATTCCTGTGGCGCGCGGGCGCTGGTGCTGCTGGCCGGCGGCAACCTGCGGTCGCTGTGGGTG
>CAUVLK010000118.1:0-7171 GCA_963552635.1 uncultured Lautropia sp.
CCGTGGTGCCCTTCACCTCTCTGGGCTGGGCCGCCGACGAGGCCCAGACAAGCGCCGACCTTGCCCGCTACCTGCCCTCCGATGTGCTGGTCACCGGCAACGACATCATCTTCTTCTGGGTGGCCCGGATGGTGATGATGACCCAGTACTTCACCGGCAAGGTGCCCTTCAAGGACATCTACATCAACGCCATCGTGCGCGATTCCGAAGGCCAGAAGATGTCCAAGTCCAAGGGCAACACCCTGGACCCGCTCGACCTCATCGACGGCATCGAACTCGACGCCCTGCTGGCCAAGTCCGTGCGCGGCCTCATGCGCGCCGACCACAAAGCCCGCATCGAGAAGTACGTCAAGAAGCACTTCCCCGACGGCATCCCCGCCTTCGGCACCGACGCCCTGCGCTTCACCTTCGCCTCGCTGGCCAACTTCTCGCGCACCCTCAACTTCGACATCAGCCGCTGCGAGGGCTACCGCAACTTCTGCAACAAGCTCTGGAACGCCACCCGCTTCGTGCTGATGAACGTCGAGGGCCATGACAACGGCTTCGCCCGGCCCTGCCAGAAGGACTGCGGCCCCGGCCAGTTCATGGACTTCAGCCCGGTCGACCGCTGGATCGTTTCCGAACTGCAGCGCACCGAGGCCGAAGTGGCCAAGGCCCTGGCCGAATACCGCTTCGACCTGGCTGCCAACGCCATCTACGGCTTCGTCTGGAACAGCTACTGCGACTGGTACCTGGAACTGGCCAAGGTCGAACTGAACCACGAGGACTCCGCCCAGCGCCGTGGCGCCCGCCACACCCTGCTACGCGTGCTGGAGGCCGTCCTGCGGCTGGCCCACCCGCTCATCCCGTTCATCACCGAGGAACTGTGGCAGAAGGTGGCCCCGCTCACCTACCGCTACGGCGATGGCGGCGTGCAGACCCTGGAAGGCGAAGCCCTGCAACCGGCTCTGGCCGAGCGCCGCCACTCCATCATGCTGCAGCCCTACCCGCAGGCCAACGACGCCAAGATCGACGAGAACGCCGACGCCTGGATGACCGAGCTGCGCGCCCTGATCGACGCCTGCCGGGCCCTGCGCGGCGAGATGAACCTGGGCCCGCAGCAGCGCGTGCCCCTGCTCATCGCCAGCGACGACGCCCGCATCGACCAGATGCTGCCCTACCTGCCCGGCCTGGCGCGTCTGTCCAGTGCCGAGCGCGTGGCCAGCCTGCCGGAGAACACCCTGGCCCCCGTCCAGGTCGTCGGCAACCATCGCCTCATGCTGAAGGTGGAAATCGACGTGGCCGCCGAAAAGGCCCGGCTGGACAAGGAGATCGCCCGCCTGCAGGCCGAGATCGGCAAGGCCAACGGCAAGCTCTCCAGCCCCAACTTCGTCGAACGCGCCCCCGCCGCCGTGGTCGAACAGGAGCGCCAGCGCCTGGCGCAGTTCGGCGCCATGCTGGAGAAGGTGCAAGGGCAGCGGGCCAAGCTGGGGTAAGCCGGGATAAGCTGAGGCAAACCGGAATCAGCCGAAAAGCATCAGGGCCTTCCTCGGGCCCTGATGTCGGCAGGACGCCGCACATGTTCACTCTGAGACCAGCGGGCCACAGCCGCGCCGCACCGTGCACCACGCCCTCTTCCCTCTGATGACCCGCATCACCCGGCTGGAGTTCAGGGCGGAAAGCGGCCCCGGCTCACGGATGCAGTGGAACCACCGGGGCAGCGGCCACGTGCAGGTGACGGTAAACGGCCCCGATGTCTTCTTTCAGGAAGCATTCACGCTGGACAACGGCCTGCCCTGCCAGGACCGGAAATGCTGGCATTTCGGGGAAGATGGAATCATCTTCCGTCATTTTCGGGAGCAGCGCTTCCAGGACATCCTGCTGCTGGAGCCTGATGCCAGCGGGTTTGCGCCCGTGTCCCCCCAGGAGAACGTCATCCCGCCAGGCGGCATTCATCTGGTCGCCCAGACGCCCTACTCCTGCCCGCCAGACCACTACGACGGCAGCCTGTCACTGCACGACGGTACGCTTGAACTGCGGCTGCGCATCACCGGTGCACGCAAGGACGAAGACATCCGGTACCGCTATCGGGCGGATCCGGACTGATTACCGCAGCCCCCTGCTCATAGAGCCACTTTCCATCGACGCAATTCACCAACGGTCTGCGTCAGCCCCTGGCGCATGAGCGTATCCAGATACTCATCCACCGACTTCGGCGGATTCTTCAGGGCACGGCGCTGATTGGCTGCTGCTTCGCATACATGAGCGGGATGCAGATCCAGCAGATCGAAGATGAAGTCGTCCGGATGCTGGGCTACCAAGTTGTATCGCTCCAACCGCTCCGGAGGGAAATCCTTCAGATTGAAGGTGACTATCAGGCTGGCGCCACAATGGATCGCCGCTGCCACCACATGTCGATCATCGGGATCGGGCAATTCGATGGCCGGTATCAGATGCTGGAACCCGGTGACCAGACAGTCACGTACACACGCATTCATCAGTGACCGGGTTCGCTCAAGATCCTCGTCCTTCAGGTCCGGACGCTGCCTCTTGAGATTGAGTGTCCATTCATCGTGAATCATGTCCGTCCAACGGGCACGATACAGATCGGTCAGCGCAAGGCGCATCAACAGGTCACGCAGCGGCGCCGGATACAGCACACAGGCGTCGTAGACGACCGTGAAATGGGAACTCATTCGTACCCCATGCCCAGCGCCTGCGCCTGCTCGGCCAAGGCGTCCAGCGCCTGTTGACGCTCTGCGTCAATCTGGCTCTTGTAGGCCATCACATCGGCATAGCGGACACGCCGATGGGTGCCTGTCTTGTGGAACGGGATCTCGCCTCGCTCCAACAGCTGCACCAGGAAAGGGCGGGACACATTGAGCACATCCGCTGCTTCCTGGGTCGTCAGCTCGGCATGGATTGGAATGACGCTGACGGCGTTGCCCTTGCCGATCTCGGTCAGCACATCGACCAGCAAGCGCAAGGCAGAGACGGGCAGATGCACCGGGTGCGAAACGCCTGCGTCATCGAACAGTTCGATCTGCTGCGAATCTGCACGGGTCTGAAGACAGGCCGAAAGCAATCGCCCGCTTTCGCGGGCGATGGCGACCTCCTCAGCGGAGGGCAAGGTGTGAGAGCGGAGAGCAGCCTTCATGATCTTCCCCTTCATCGTCCGGCCATTCTATTCGAAACAAACGAAAAACGAAATAACCGAAACGATGAAAGGCAAGATCTCGTCAATGCTCCCTTACCGCCGCCGCAGATAGAACACCGTCACATCCCCGTCGTCCACCTGGGCCAGCAGCGCATTGCCCGTCTGACGGGCAAAGGCGCTGAAGTCCTGTTTCGAGCCGGGGTCGGTGGCCTCCACGCGCAGCACCTGGCCACTCTGCAGAGTGGCCAGGGCCTTCTTGGCCCGCAGGATGGGCAGCGGACAGGAAAGCCCTCGGGCGTCCACGTGGGCATCCACGTGGTCCGGGATGGCGCTCACTTCCGGTTGGCCAGCTGCTGTACCAGGCGTTCGTGGGTCAAGCCCAGCACGCCTTCCAGCGCTGCCACATCGCTGCCGCCGGCCATGGCGAAGTCAGGCTTGCCGCCGCCCTTGCCGCCCACCTGGGCAGCCACGCGGCCCAGCATCTCGCCGGCCTTCACCGTATTCACCAGATCGGGGGTTACGCCGGCCACCAGCTGGATCTTGTCGTTGCCTTCCACCGAAGCCAGCACCACCACCAGCGACTTCAGCTGATCCTTCAGCTGGTCAACCGTGGCGCGCAGCGCCTTGGCGTCCATGCCATCCACGCGGGTCACCAGCAGGTGGGCACCGCACGGCAGCGCCGTGGCCTGGGCGGCCAGATTCTGACCCTGGCTGCTGGCCGCACTGGCCTTCACACGGTCCAGCTCGCGGCCCAGATCCTTCACCTGGGCCTGCAGCTGGGCCACACGGGCCGGCACTTCGGCCACCGGGGCCCGTACGGCTGCGGCCACCTCGGCCAGCGTGGTCAGCTGCTGCTGGATCCAGGCCAGCGCACCTTCGCCGGTCAGGCCGTCCACACGGCGGATGCCGGCAGCCACGCCTCCTTCGGAGGCAATCTTGAACACACCGATCTCGCCGCTGCGGGCCACATGGGTACCGCCGCACAGCTCGCGGGTATCGGCCACGTCCACCACGCGCACCACGTCACCGTACTTCTCGCCGAACAGCGCCATGGCGCCGGCGGCGATGGCCTCGTCATACGACATCTGGCGGATGACGGTGGCCGTGTTGCTGCGGATCTCGGCGTTGACGATGGCCTCGACCGCCTGGATCTCTTCCGGCGTCATCGGCTTGTTGTGGCTGAAGTCGAAGCGGGTGTGATCCGGATCGACCAGCGAACCCTTCTGCGCCACATGATCACCCAGCACCTGACGCAGCGCCTTGTGCAGCAGGTGGGTGGCCGAGTGGTTGCGGGTGGTCTTCTGGCGCAGGGCCGTGTTGACCTGTGCCTGCACGGTGTCGCCCACCTTCAGGCTGCCCTCTTCCACGCGACCATGGTGGCCCCAGACAGCGGCCTGGATCTTCTGCGTGTCGGACACGGCAAAGCGCAGGCCCTGCCCGTGCAGATGGCCCTGGTCACCCACCTGACCGCCGGATTCGGCGTAGAACGGGCTCACGTCCAGCACCACCACGCCCTCGTCGCCGGCCTTAAGTTCCTGCACCGGCTTGCCGTCGTGGTACAGCGCCAGCACGCGGGCTTGGGCTGACAGCTCGTCATAGCCCACGAAGCGGGTGGTTTCACCGTCGTATTCCAGCAGCGAGGCGCCCTTGAAGCGGCCGGCGGCACGCGCCTGCTCGCGCTGGTGCGCCATGGCCGCCTCGAAACCGGCCTCGTCCACCGTCACGCCGCGCTCGCGACAGACATCGGCCGTCAGGTCCAGCGGGAAGCCATAGGTGTCATGCAGGCGGAAGGCCGTCTCGCCATCCAGCACCTTCTTGCCCTTCAGTCCGGCCAGCGCCTCTTCCAGCAGGCTCATGCCGTTGGCAATGGTCTCGAAGAAGCGGGATTCCTCGCCCTTGAGCACTTCCTCGATGCGGGCCTGATCGCGTTTCAGCTCGGGATAGGCCTCACCCATTTCCTTCACCAGTGCCGGCACCAGGCTGTACAGGAACGGCTGGCGGGCACCCATCTTGTAGCCGTGACGCACCGCGCGGCGGATGATCCGGCGCAGCACGTAGCCGCGGCCCTCATTGCCCGGCACCACGCCATCGACGATGGTGAAGCAGCAGGAACGAATGTGGTCAGCGATGACCTTCAGCGACGGGCTGCCCGTCTCGGGCGTGCCGCCTGCATCCTTCACCGCCTGAGCCGCCGCGGCCAGCAGGTTCACGAACAGGTCGATCTCGTAGTTGGAATGCACGTGCTGCAGCACGGCCGCCACCCGCTCCAGGCCCATGCCGGTGTCCACGCTGGGACGCGGCAGCGGATGCAGCTCGCCGGCTTCGTCCCGGTTGTACTGCATGAAGACGATGTTCCAGATCTCGATGAAGCGGTCACCGTCTTCCTCGGGGCTTCCCGGAGGGCCGCCGGCGACCTCGGGACCGTGGTCATAGAAGATCTCGGTGCACGGGCCACAGGGGCCGGTGTCACCCATCATCCAGAAGTTGTCCGACGCATAGCGCGCGCCCTTGTTGTCACCGATGCGCACGATGCGCTCGGCCGGCACGCCCACTTGCTTGGCCCAGATGTCGTAGGCCTCGTCGTCCTCGGCATAGACTGTCACCAGCAGCTTCTCGGGCGGCAGCTTGAAGACCGTGGTCAGCAGCTCCCAGGCAAACTTGATGGCGTCCTGCTTGAAGTAGTCGCCAAACGAGAAGTTGCCCATCATCTCGAAGAAGGTGTGATGGCGCGCGGTGTAGCCGACGTTTTCCAGGTCGTTGTGCTTGCCGCCGGCGCGGATGCACTTCTGGGCGGTAGTGGCGCGGCTGTAGGGACGCTTGTCGAAGCCCAGGAAGACATCCTTGAACTGGTTCATGCCCGCGTTGGCGAACAGAAGCGTGGGATCGTCATGCGGCACCACCGGGCTGGACGCGACGATGGTATGGCCCTTGGACTCGAAGAACTTCAGGTACTGCTGGCGTATTTCGGCGGACTTCATCATGGGTATCCGGTGGAGGAACCCTTCATTCTAACGAAGGGTCCCCCTACTCTGCCAATCGGGACTTCCCTGTGGGCAACACCTGGAAGCGCCTGGATGCGCTCATCACTCGGCGGTACAACGTATCAGCCCCGGAAGGCACCAGCCTCGACACGAGAGTCCTCCGCCGACAGCCCAAACAGTGCCCGGGACAACCGCTGTACAGAGCCGGGGCAGCCGCTATGGCATCATTGCCCGAAGGCCGAAGAACGACATCCGCCGTAGCGCCACACGCCCGGCCGCACAGCCACGCTCCCGAAGACGCCCCGAAATCCCGCAGCCGTCCCGGATGCCGCAAAGCATGGCACATGCCTTCACCGGAATGGATCAGCCTTTATCGCCCCAATCACACCGGAGACCCCACCCATGAACGCCACCACCCAGCCCGCCCCCACGCCCGCCACGCCATCGCTCAAGGTCGCCTTCCTGGGCTTGGGCGTGATGGGCTATCCGATGGCACGCCATCTGGCACAGGCCGGACATGCGGTCTGCGTGTACAACCGCACCACGGCCAAGGCAGAACGCTGGCTGGCCGAGATCGAAGGCAAGGCCCCCGCCGGTCGACACCGCTTGGCCCTCACCCCACGCGAGGCGGCGCAGGACGCCGACATCGTGTTCTCGTGCGTGGGCAACGACGACGACCTGCGCAGCGTGGTGCAGGGCAAAGACGGCGCCTTTGTCGGCATGAAGCCCGGTGCGCTCTACGTGGACCACACCACGGCCTCGGCCGAAGTCAGTCGTGAGCTGGATGCGGCGGCGCGCACGCACGGCCTGCGTTTCGTTGACGCCCCGGTCTCGGGCGGGCAGGCAGGCGCCGAGAAAGGCTGCCTCACCGTCATGTGCGGCGGCATCGAGGCCGATGTCGAACGGATGCGCCCCGTCTCGATGGCCTACGCGCAGGCCATCACCCGCGTGGGCGACGTGGGCGCCGGACAGCTGGCCAAGATGGTCAACCAGATCTGCATCGCCGGCCTGGTGCAGGGGCTGGCCGAGGCCATCACGTCCGTGAAGTAGCCCG
>CAUVLK010000119.1:0-7141 GCA_963552635.1 uncultured Lautropia sp.
ATCAGGGGCCAGGCCGGGCGCCTGCCCCGAAGGCCCCGGCAGCCGTGCCGCCAGCGCCTCTTCCACATGTGCGGCGCACGCCTGCATCCAGGCCTGCAGCGTCAACGGCGCAGCGGCCGGGCTGGCGCCCAGCGCCGTTGCCAAGGTGTCCTGGTTCATTCTCCGCGCCCCTTCGCCCGGGTTCTCGGGGCAGCCGCCCCGCTGTTCATGGTGCCGCCCTCGGCGTCACCGGCCTCGTCCCCTGCCTCTTCCGGCACCTCGTAGGGCACCAGCAGACCGGCCTCCAGCACCTCGACCTGCTGCGTGACCGCCGCCAGCTTGTCGCGGCAGCGCTTGAGCAGCGTCACGCCGCGCTCGTAGGCCGACAGCGACGCTTCCAGCGGCAGGCGGCCGTTCTCCATCTGTTCGATCAGAGCCTCCAGCTCCTGCATCGACTGGTCGAAGCTCTCCGACGGATCCGGAACATCCTGACCGGAACTCGGCGACAGAGCCCCGTCCGCACGGGCGGAAACTTTCATCCCAATACCTCGATACCCTCGACGAACACGACAGACAGAAAAGGCACACCCGCGCCCGAGCCACGGCGCAATGACAGGCCGCCCCGGCGACACGATGGCGTGCCACGGCCCCCCGGCGACACCGGGGTGTCGGCATTCTAGCGCGTGTCGTGCCCGTCCCACGCATCCTGCTTCGGGAATCCCCCAAACCGGCCAAAGAAGCCGACAGGACACAATGCCCCATCATCCCGCCAGAAAATCTGCTGGGCACCCCACCCCGTTGCCGGTAGAATCCGGCCCTTCCGGAGCACGGCGGACATCACCCGCCGCAGCCGCCTCGAATCCCCGCCTCGCGCCATCTCCTGCGCCCCGGCCCGGCCTCGGCGGCCTCCTCATCCTTCAGCGGCCCGGCCCCGCGGCAGGCCGAAGGCCGCCTTTCCTGTTCAGCCGCTTCACATCACTTCTGGTCGGAGGGACGCAGGTTCCATCATGACGGACATCGGGCATCTGGCACACATCCAGCGACCCGCAACCCAGTTGCCGGTCACTGCCTATTTCGACGAATCGCTGTATCGACAAGAACTGCATCGGCTGTTCGACAACGGCCCCGGCTATCGCGGCCATCGCCTGATGGTGCCCGAACCCGGCGACTACCGCACCCTGGTGGCCGAGCAGGAAGGCCGCGTGCTGGTCAACCAGCGCCCCGACGCGCAGAACCCGCAGGGGCGCATCGAGCTGCTCTCCAACGTCTGCCGCCACCGCCAGGCCATCATGCTCAACGGCTCGGGCAACGCCGACAGCATCGTCTGTCCGCTGCACCGCTGGACCTATGACCTGGACGGCAGCCTGAAAGGCGCTCCGCACTTCGACCAGCAGCCCTGTCTGGAACTGCCCCGCTATCCCCTGCAGGAATGGCAGGGCCTGCTCTTCGAGAGCCCGCGCGACATTGCCGCCGACCTGCGCGGCATGAGCGTGGCCGCCGACCTGGACTTCTCCGGCTACCGCCTCGATCACGTCGAGGTGCACGAGTGCAACTACAACTGGAAGACCTTCATCGAGGTCTATCTGGAGGACTACCACGTCGTGCCCTTCCACCCGGGTCTGGGCCACTTCGTGGACTGCAACGACCTGAAGTGGGAATTCGGCGAGTGGTATTCCGTGCAGACCGTCGGCCTGCACCGCGACCTGCAGAAACCCGGCAGCCCTGTCTACCGCAAGTGGCACGATGAAGTGCTGCGCTTCAACGGCGGCAAGCTGCCCAAGTACGGCGCCATCTGGCTCACCTACTACCCCAACCTGATGGTGGAGTGGTATCCCAACTCGCTCATCATCTCCTCGCTCATTCCGCGCGGCCCGGGCAAGACCACCAACATCGTCGAGTTCTACTACCCCGAGGAAATCGTCTGGTTCGAGCGCGAGTTCATCGAGGCCGAGCGCGCCGCCTACATGGAGACCGCCATCGAGGACGACGAGATCGGCGAGCGCATGGACGCCGGCCGCCGTGCCCTGCTGGAACGTGGCGAGAACCAGACCGGCCCCTACCAGAGCCCGATGGAAGACGGCATGCAGCACTTCCACGAGTTCCTGCGCCGTGAACTGGGCGACGTGGGTGATGACCGCAACCTGCCGGCCAATCACCCCACCGGCCACCAGCTCACCGAGCGCCAGCTCGTCCGCCCGCGGTAAGATGCCCGACGGGGTGCCGGATCGGCCGGTGCCCTGCCGGATGCGCCGGCGGCACCGCCCCTGGCGCGCACCTCATTGCCGCCATGAACTGGACAACGCTGATCTCCGCCGAAGAACTGGCCCACGCCATCGATCGCTGCGTGCTCGTCGACTGCCGCCATCGGCTCGACGACCCGCAGGCCAGCCGACGCGCCTGGGAAGCAGGCCACATCCCGTCGGCACACTTCCTCTCCATCGACGACGACCTCAGCGGCCGTCATGATCCCTCGCTGGGTCGCCACCCCCTGCCCGACCGCGAGACACTGCGCGGCAAGCTGGCTGCACTGGGCCTTTCAGACGACACCCAGCTCGTCGTTTACGACGACCAGGGCGGCGCCATGGCCGGACGGCTCTGGATGCTGGCCCGCTGGCTGGGCCACCGTCACGTTGCCCTACTCGACGGCGGCATGGCCGCCTGGCAGCGCGCCGGCTACCCGATGTCCACCGAAGCCCCTGCGCCCGCCACGCCCGGCCACCTGTCCGAGCGCCCGACGCTCGTCACCCTGCTCAACACCGCCCAGCTCATGGCCGCCCTGCAGGACGGCCACAGCCAGATCGTGGATGCCCGCCCCGCCGAACGCTTCCAGGGCAAGGACACCAGCATGGACCCCGTGGCCGGCCACATCCCCGGCGCCATCAACCGGCCGCTCTCGCAGAACCTGCGCCCCGATGGCCGCTTCAAGCCCGCCGAAGTGCTGCGCCACGAATGGGAAACCCTGCTGGCCGGCCGCAAGCCCGAAGACATCATCCAGCAATGCGGCTCGGGCATCACCGCCAACCACAACCTGCTGTCGATGGAACTGGCCGGCCTGCCCGGCAGCCGCCTCTATCCGCCCTCCTGGAGCGGCTGGATCAGCGACCCTTCCCGACCGGTCGCCAAGGGCGAATAGTTCCCGCCAGGGCCGTCCAGGCTCGTCAGGCCCGAAGCTCGGGCCTGATGCGACACAGGCCATCCATCTGCCCAGATGAGTGACTGCCTTCGGGCATCATGCCCCCCAAGAACAGACGGGGCGGCCATCGTGTGAACCAAGGTTGGCCGCCCTGTCTGCGTCCGGTGCGAACGGGCCCCCAGGTGCCCGTCCACCCACCGGCTGCCGAACCCGGCAGCCGGCGTTCTCCTGCCCGATGCTCAGTCCGGATACTTCCGGATGAAGTCGTGCACCTTCTCGACCATCTTCTTCGAACCCACGAAGAAGGGGCTGCGCTGGTGCAGCTCGGTGGGCTGGATGTCCAGAATGTTGCGCTCGCCGTCGGTAGCCATGCCGCCAGCCTGCTCGGCCAGGAAAGCCATGGGGTTGCACTCGTACAGCAGGCGCAGCTTGCCCTTCGGATAGTTGCTGCCCTGCGGGTACATGTAGATGCCGCCCTTCAGCATGTTCCGGTGGAAGTCCGACACCAGCGAACCGATGTAGCGCGACGTGAGCGGCAGCCCCTCGGACGGGCGGTCTTCCTGACAGTACTTGATGTACTTCTTCACGCCCTGCGGAAACTTCAGGTACTGGCCCTCGTTCACCGAATAGATCTTGCCGTCCTCGGGAATGCGGATGTTCTCGTGTGACAGCGCAAACACGCCGATGCCCGGGTCATAGGTGAAGCCGTTGACGCCATTGCCCGTGGTGTAGACCAGCATCGTGGAAGAACCATACACCACATAGCCCGCGGCCACCTGGGCGCGGCCCGGCTGCAGGAAGTCCTCCAGCGTCACCGGCGTGCCCACCGGCGTCACCCGCCGGTAGATGGAAAAGATGGTGCCCACCGACACGTTCACGTCGATGTTGGACGAGCCGTCCAGAGGATCGGTCAGCACGATGTACTTGGCATTGCGGTTCTTCTCGCTGTCGAAGGCGATGAAGTTCTCCTCCTCTTCCGACGCAAAGCCCGCCACGTCGTCCCGAGCGAAGAAGGCCGCGCTGATCGTCTTGTGCGCGAACACGTCCAGTTTCTTCTGCTGCTCGCCCTGCACGTTCTCGGCACCGGCGTCACCCAGAATCTCGTGGACCAGACCGGCCCGGTTGATGTCACGGTTGATGACCTTGGCCGCCAGACGGATGGCCGCCAGAATGCCACTCAGATTGCCGCGGGCATGCGGGTACTCTGCCTGCTTCTCGACGATGAATTCACCCAGACTCTTCATGGAAGTCTCCTGCTTAACAAAATGAAAAGATCAAACTCCTCATATTGTAATTAGGCGGGGGTATATCTTCCGTGAATGACTGGGCAACCACCTCAAAACTCAGGGAAAACCCGAAGCCCCCTCGGCCACGCCGGCCTCCCCTTTCCAGACCTTGAGCAACTTACATGGGCTTGAAGGGCACAGCCCCTTCCGGCCGATAGCCGAAGGTGAGCAGCGCCTTACCGCGGCGAGACGCCGGCCCCACCGTCACCCAGGCCATGTTATTGCCAGCGGCATCGTCCCAGCGCGTGCGTCCCAGCAGACCGCTACCGTGATCCTTCAGCGGCACCTCACCCGACGCCGGGCCCAGCGCCTTCAGAAGCTGCGCCTGCACCTTGGGGTACATCGCCAGGATCTCGTCGTTCTCGCGTACCAGCGGCTCCGTCGTCATGCTCACCTGGTATAAGCCGCCCTTCAGGAAGTAGTAGCCTGCCCGGAACGTCTCCCCGGCCACCTTGACCTCCTTGGCCAGCAACTCCCGGGCACCATTCATGAGGGAGTCCGGTTTCAGCGGCGGGGTCAGGCCCGACACCTGTTTCTGCACTTCAGCCACCGTCATGCCGACCTTCAGTCCTGTCCAGGGCATCCGGGGCGAAGCCTCGGCCCGGACATCCCCCGACAGCTTCAGACCCGCATCCACCCCTGCACTGCAAGGCATCGCCTGGTAGCTGACCTTGCCATCCACCACGCACTTGTGAACCTGCGCCTGCGCAGGCGTCGCAGCCGTCACCAGCCCCAGCCCCAGAGCCGACAGGAAGTGACGCAGAGAGAAACGCCGCGAAGCAGGAAGGGAAACCTCAGTAGCTTTCATCGTCATCGGGAACATCGAAGTACACCCACACAGGAAGCAAGTTCTTTCGCCGCGGCATTTGTACCTGCAAACCGCATCACACGGCAGGCACCGCCCGATGGAAGGCATGACCCGACAGACTGACCGCAATTCGGCATGCCCATCTCCGGGCAGACACCCGGCCATGCAGCAGAGCATCAGGACTGCAAACCGCCCCGCATTCCCTCAGGACCGTCTGCCCGCCCCGTCACCGCTTTCGAGGGAACGACGCCTTGAACGACGACGCCCCTTCCGGTCGATATCCGGCCGTCAGCAAGGACCAACCGAAATTCCCGTGCGACACAAGCACCCAGGCCTTCTCGTCGCCGGCGGCATCCCGCCAGTTCGTTTCCCCCCGCAGGCTGCCGTGCCGCTCTTCCAGCGGCACCTCATCCGACGCCTTGCCCAGCACCTTCAGCAGCAGCTGCTGCAGCTTTCCGTACAGATGCCGGACCTCGCCATTGCTCCGCATCGCCGGCGCATCCGGTGCGAGACCGAACATGAGATAGCCGTCGTCCAGAAAGTAATACCGCCCCTTGAATGTCGTGCCGGCCAGCTGTACGTCCTTCTCCAGGAGCACCACGGCTCCATTGGCCATCCTTTCCACCTTCGAGGGCGCACTTGCACCGGGTACCCGCTTCAGCACATCGGCCACGCTCATGCCGGCCTTCAGACCCGTCCAGAGCTTGCGCAGGGCGGCACCCTCACGGCCCACCCCATCATCCTGAACCAGCTTCAGTTCCCCCTCGACCTCCCCCCTGCAAGGCATCGCCTGGTAGCTGACCTTGCCGTCCACCTTGCACTTGTAGACCTGCGCCTGCGCAGGCATGGCGGCTGTCATCAATCCCGCCGTCAACGGCAGGGCGAACAGGAAGCCGCGCACAGGAAAGCCCCCTGAAAGGCGGCACGAAACCGGCGTGCTCTTCATCGTCATCGTCATCGTCATCGGGAACTATCCGGACAGGCAGCGGGTGCCTGCAACCAGCCCATCATCGTTTTCAGGGCTTCCTGAGCTGGCGCAGATCCTTGAACGCCGCCACCCCGTCCGGCCGATGACCAACCGTCAGCATGGACTGGCCGGGAGGCCCGGGCGTTATGAACACCCAGGTCTTCAGGTTCCCATCGGCATCCGTCCACTCCGTACGCCCCCACAGCCCGATGTTCCGCATTTCCAGCGGCTCCTCACTCGACGCCTTGCCCAGCATCTTCAGCACCTGCGGCTGCAGCTTCCCGTACAGTGCCCGGATCTCGTCGTCTTCCCGTAACCACGGGTTGTCCGTCGTCACCATGACCTGGTAGTAGCCACCGTCCAGGAAGTAGTACTTCACCTTGAACAGGACGCCGGCCAACTTCATGTCCTTCTCCAGCAGCCCCTCGGCGCCATTGACCAGCCTGCTCGGCCGCTCGGGCACCATCAGCCCGGACCTCTGCTTCTTCACCTCGGCCACGCTCATGCCGGCCTTCAGACCCGTCCAGAGCTTGCGCAGGGCGGCACCCTCACGGCCCACCCCATCATCCTGAACCAGCTTCAGTTCCCCCTCGACCTCCCCCCTGCAAGGCATCGCCTGGTAGCTGACCTTGCCGTCCACCTTGCACTTGTAGACCTGCGCCTGCGCAGGCATGGCAGCCGTCATCAATCCCGCCACCCACGGCAGGGCGAACAGGAGGCGGCACGCATGGAAGCGCCCTGACAGGCGACGCAAAACCGGAGAGACCTTCATCATCGGGAACATCGTAGCCATCCACACAGGAAGCGGGTTCTTCTATCGCGAACTTGTACCCGCAAACCTCACCGCTTCGCACACACCGCCCGATGGAAGGCCCAGCCCGACAGACCGGCCACCACGCAACCCCACTGCAAAAACAGAAAGCCCGGACAGGTCATCTCATCGACCTGCCCGGGCTTCCGGGTCACCT
>CAUVLK010000120.1:0-7127 GCA_963552635.1 uncultured Lautropia sp.
CTGGCAGCTGCTGGGGCTCGGGGGACTGCAGGTGGTGCTCACCATCGCCGCCATCACGGGCATCGCCATGCTGATGGGGCTGTCGTGGACGGTGGGTGTGGCCGCCGGCTGCGTGCTGTCGATGTCATCCACCGCCATCGTGCTGCAGACCCTGGGCGAGAAGAACCTGCTGGCCAGCCAGGGGGGCCAGGCCAGCTTCTCGGTGCTGCTCTTTCAGGACATCGCGGTGATCCCGATGCTGGCACTGCTGCCGCTGCTGGCGCTGCCCGAGCTGGCTGGCCAGGCCACCGAGGCCGCGCACCATGCCGACGCGGTCAACCTGCTGGCCGGCCTGCCCGCCTACGAGAAGGCAGGCATCACCTTCGGGGTGATCGCACTGATCGTGGTGGGTGGCCATTTCCTGGCCGGCCCGATCTTCCGCTACATCGCCGCTGCGCGGCTGCGCGAGATCTTCACGGTGGTGTCGCTGGCGCTGGTCATCGGCATCGCGGTGCTGATGTCGCTGATCGGGCTCTCGCCCGCGCTGGGCACCTTCCTGGCCGGCGTGGTGCTGGCCAACAGCGAATACCGGCACGAGCTGGAAAGCAACATCGAGCCGTTCAAGGGGTTGCTGCTGGGGCTGTTCTTCATCACGGTGGGCGCCGGCGTCGATTTCGAGCTGCTGGCCCACCAGGGCTGGAAGATCCTGGGCATCACGCTGTGCGTGATCGTCGCCAAGGGCCTGATCCTGCTGCTGCTGGGCAAGATGTTCCGCCTGAAGCGGCTGGACCAGAAGCTCTTTGCACTGGCGCTGGCGCAGGCCGGCGAGTTCGGCTTCGTGCTGCTGTCGCTCGTGGAGAGCAACGGCGTGATGCCCTCGCACATCGCCAAGCAGCTGCTGCTGACGGTGGCCCTGTCGATGCTGTTCACGCCGCTGCTGTTCATCGTCTACGACAAGGTGATGGTGCCGCGCGCCTATGCCCGGGCCAAGGCCGGTGATGCCGTGCGGCCCGACGTGATCGAGCAGAAGCACCCGGTGATCATCGCCGGCCACGGCCGCTTCGGGCGCGTCATCAACGCCATGCTCACGGCCTGCGGCTACAAGACCACGGTGATCGACCACAACGCCGCCACGGTGGCGGGCTACAAGCGCTTCGGGGTCGAGACCTATTTCGGTGACGCCTCCCGCCAGGAGCTTCTGCTGATTGCCGGGCTGGCCGAGGCGCGACTGCTGGTGGTGGCCATCGACAATCACGAGCAGGCCATGAAGATCACCGAGTTCGCCCGCAAGACCAATCCGGGCATCAAGATCGTGGCCCGTTCCTACGATGCGCAGCAGACCTACGAGCTGTACCACGCAGGCGCCGACGAGATCGTGCGCGAGAACTTCGACTCGGCGGTGCGCTGCGGCAAGCGGGCACTGGAATGCCTGGGCATGCCCAAGCTGAAGGCCGA
Source organism: uncultured Lautropia sp. (assembly GCA_963552635.1). Lineage (GTDB taxonomy): Bacteria > Pseudomonadota > Gammaproteobacteria > Burkholderiales > Burkholderiaceae_E > Lautropia. Next base: position 1,435 of record CAUVLK010000120.1, read on the forward strand.
GGAAGTGGGCAATCTCTACTTCCACCGCAACCGCCACGGCATGGCCATGGCCGCCAAGGCCTATGACCCCAACATCGGCATGTTCGAGAACAAGGCGCTGATCGAGATCGTGCGGGCCGAGATGGCCGAGACCGAACGGCTGATCCGCCAGCTGCTGCACGACCAGGCCATCTCGTGGCCCAAGGACATGGCCGAGACCACCACCGAACATGGAGACATGAACATGCAGGAGCCCGTCGAAGGAGGCTGAACGGCATGAAGGAGAACGAGGAGACGACACCGGCGGGAGATACCAACCAGGCCGCGGACCCGCTGTGCGCCAAGCAGCCCGCATCATCGGGACCGGCAGCCTTGGGGGCGGCAGACGCTGCCGCCCCGGCCCCGCAGACACCCACGGTCCGCCGTGGCTGGCCGAAGGAAGGCTGGCTGCTGCTGTTTGCGGTGGCGGCACTGGCCTTCAACCTGCGATCACCCATCGTGACCATCGGCCCGCTGGTGGGCATGATCCGCGACGATCTGGGCGTCTCTGGCAGTTTCATGGGCTTCGTGACGGCGCTGCCGGTGCTGGCCTTTGCGCTGTTCTCCCCCTGGGCGGCGCGACTGGGCCGCCGCTACGGCATGGAGAACGTGCTGGTCACCTCCCTCGTCGTGCTGATGGCCGGCATTGCGCTGCGCTCGGCCCTGCCGTCCCCGCTGACGCTGGTGCTGGGCACGGCACTGCTGTCCGCGGCCATTGCCATGGGCAACGTGCTGCTGCCGGCCCTGGCCAAGCGCAGCCTGCCCGAGCACGTCAATCTGGTGGTGGCGATGATGACCGCCGGCATGCTGGTGTCGTCCACGCTGGCCGCCGGCATCGCGGTTCCGCTGGCCCGGTGGCAGGGCTGGACCTGGCCGCTGGGCATCTGGATGCTGACGACGGTAATCGCGCTGGTGCCCTGGCTGCGCATCCGCCAGCTCCACAGGGTGGCCTCACCCGCCGGCAGCGCCCCCGCCGCCAGTACCCCGCTGAACGTCTGGCGCATTCCGGCGGCCTGGGCGCTGAGCCTGTACATGGGGCTGCAATCACTGGTGTTCTATGCCGTGGTCGGCTTCACGCCCTCGGTGCTGCAGGAAAAGGGCCTGTCGGCCGAACAGGCCGGCAACCTGGGTGCGCTCTTCCAGGCCGTCTCTCTGCTGGGCGTGGTGGCCGTGTCGTGGGCGCCCGTCCGTGGCCGCGGCCGCCAGTGGCTGAGCGTGGGCATCAGCCTGACAGTGCTGGCAGGCAGTCTGGGACTGTGGCTGGGCAGTACCGGCACGCAGTGGCTCTGGGTGTCACTGGCCGGCATCGGCACGGCCGGCGTGTTCTCGCTGTGCCTGATGCTGTTTGCCGAACGCACCGATTCCCCGGCCGAGGCGGCTGCCCTGTCGGGCATGGCCCAGGCTGTCGGCTATGGCATTGCGGCCATCGGGCCGCTGGGCGTGGGCGTGCTCTACGACCTGCTGGGCTCATGGACGCAGACGATGGGGCTGCTGGCGGCGCTGAGCCTGCTGGAATGCCTGCTGGCCTGGTCATCGGCCAGTCCGAAGACGCTGGCGCAGACCGTGGCTGGCCACCGGCACAACAGATGAGATCCGCATATGCTCATGCGGAATCCGCATAAGCCGGCTGTACATCCGCTCACTCTTGGACTGCCGTGGCATGATGCGCAGCATCACATAACCCTGTCCCGGACCCCGGGTCCTGTCATCATGACCTTCGTTTCCCGCTCCCGCCGCGCCGTGCTGAGCCTGGCACCCGCTGCCCTGCTGCTTGCCGCCATGCCCTCGGCCCAGGCGGCCGACGCTGCCAACCAGACGCTGCTCAACGCCACCTATGACGTGGGCCGCGAGCTGTTTTCCGAGATCAACCCGCTGTTCGTGGCCAAATGGCAGAAGGAACACGGTGGCCAGCTCAAGATCGATCAGTCCTATGGCGGCACATCGCGCCAGGCCCAGGACATCATCCAGGGCAAGAAGGCCGACACCGTCACCTTCAACCAGGTGCCCGACATCGAGATCCTGGTCAAGCGCCGTCTGGTGGCCAAGGACTGGGCCTCGCAGTTCCCGAACAACAGCTCGCCCTACTACAGCACCATCGCCTTCATGGTGCGCAAGGGCAACCCCAAGAACATCCGCAACTGGGACGACCTGGCACGGCCGGACGTGAAGCTGGTGTTCCCGAACCCCAAGACCTCGGGCAACGCCCGCTATTCGTACCTGGGCGCCTGGAACCACGCGCAGGAGAAGTTCCCGAATGACGAAGCGGCCGCCAAGGCGTTCATGGGCCGCTTCCTGGGCAACGTCGAGAACTTCCCCACGGGTGGCCGGGGTGCCACGGTGGCCTTCGCCCAGAACGGTCAGGGCGACGTGCTGCTGACCTTCGAGTCCGAGATCAAGAGCATCCTGGCGGGCAAGGAGTTCAAGGATCAGGGCTTCGAGCTGGTGGTACCGCCGGTGAGCGTGATGGCAGCCTTCCCGGTGGCCATCGTCGACAAGGTGGTCGATGCCAAGGGCACCCGTGAGGTGGCGCGCGCCTACCTGGAGTTCCAGTATTCGAAGGAAATCCAGCAGCTGCTGGCCCGCCACAACCTGCGCGTGCATGACCCCGAGGTGGTGGCTGCCACGGCCGACCAGTTCGCCAAGGTTCGGCTCGTCGATCCCGCCACCTTCCCCGGCGGCTGGGAAGGCATCCAGAAGACGCACTTCGCCAGCGGCGGTCTGCTGGACCAGCTGCTCGCCGCCGGACGACACTGAGTGTCCGCGCCCCGCTTCTTCCTGGCCCGGCCGCTGCTGCCGGGCTTCTGGCCCAGCCTAGGCGTGAGCTTGGTGTACCTGCACGTGGTCATTCTGGTGCCACTGCTGGTACTGCTCTGGCATGCGGCCGATCTGGGCTGGGCCCAGTACTGGGCCGCCATCTCCGATCCCCGGGTGGTGGCCAGCTACCGGGTCACGCTGCTGGGGGCCTTCATCTCCACGGTGGTGGTGACACTGGTGGGTCTGCTGCTGGCCTGGGTGCTGTCGCGCTATGAGTTCCCGGGACGGCGCTTCCTCGACGCGCTGATCGATCTGCCCTTCGCGCTGCCCACGGCGGTGGCCGGGCTCACGCTGGCCACCCTGCTCTCGCCCGGTGGCTGGATCGGACAGCTGTTCGCCCCCTGGGGCATCAAGATCGCCTATGCCTTCCCGGGGCTGGTGATCGCCATGATCTTCACCAGCATCCCGTTCATCGTGCGCACAGTGCAGCCAGTCATCGAGGATCTGGGCCACGATGTGGAGGAGGCGGCCGGCACGCTGGGTGCCCGTCCGGGTCAGGTGTTCTGGCGCATCACCCTGCCCACGCTCGTGCCGGCGCTGACGGCCGGTGCCAGCCAGGCCTTCATCCGCAGCCTGGGCGAGTTCGGCGCCGTGGTGATGATCGCCGGCAACATTCCGTTCCAGACCGAGATCACCTCGCTGATGATCTTCGTGCGGCTGCAGGAGTTCGACTACGCAGCGGCGGCGGCCATCGCCTCGGTGGTGCTCATCACCTCGCTGGTGCTGCTCTTTGGCCTGCAGCTGCTGCAGAACCGGCTGCTGCGCTGGCAGCGGGGAGGCTGACGCATGGACGAACGCACGAACGGTCCGCGCCGGCGCCCGGCCAACGGGGTGCAGCGGCTGCTGCTGGTGCTCGCGCTGCTGGCCGCGGGCCTGCTGCTGGTGCTGCCGCTGACCATGATCTTTGCCCAGGTGGCGGCCGGTGGCTGGGCGCTGCTGATCGAGAACCTGTCGGCCGACTATCTGCACCACGCCTTCGGCCTGACGCTGCTGGCCACGCTGGTCACCATTCCGGTGAACCTGGCCTTCGGGCTGGCCTTTGCCTGGTGCGTCACCCACTACCGCTTCCGGGGCCGGCGGCTGATGCTGGCGCTGATCGACATTCCCTACGCCACCTCACCGGTGGTGGCGGGCCTGTGCTATCTGCTGCTGTATGGGGCCGAGTCGGTGGTGGGTCAGTGGTTTTCCGACCATGACATCCAGCTGATGTTTGCCTGGCCGGGCATCATCATGGTCACCATCTTCGTCACCTCGCCCTACGTGGCACGGCTACTCATTCCGCTGATGCAGACGCAGGGCAACGAGGAGGAGCAGGCGGCGCTGCTGCTGGGCGCCAGCGGCTGGCAGATCTTCCGGAAGGTGAGCCTGCCCCGCATCCGCTGGGCCCTGCTGTACGGGGTGATGATCACCAATGCCCGTGCGGTCGGCGAGTTTGGCGCGGTGTCGGTGGTCTCGGGCGCGACGTTGAACCAGACGATGACGCTGCCGCTGCTGGTGGAACAGCTCAACAACGACTACAAGACAGCCGCGGCCTTCACGGCCGCCGCCATCCTGGCGCTGATGGCCGTGCTCACGCTGATCCTCAAGAGCTGGCTGGAACGCCGGGTGCAGGTCCGCCAGGATGCCCGACGGGCGTGACCATCCCGCATCGCAGGCCCCGGATTCTCCGCCAGGCAGGGGGTACGAGCGTTAAACTCTCCGTCCCTGACATTTGGACGCCCTCTTCCTCGGAGCTTCTTCTTACATGGAACTGGATTTCACCTCTCCCGCGTTCTGGCTGGCGGTTGGCCAGATCGTGCTCATCGACATCCTGCTGGGCGGCGACAACGCGGTGGTCATTGCCCTGGCCGTGCGCAAGCTCGACCCCTCCAAGCGGCGTCAGGGCATCGTCTGGGGGACGATCGGCGCCATTGCGCTGCGCATTCTGCTGATCGTCTTTGCGCTGTCGCTGCTGTCTGTGCCCTACCTGAAGGTGGTGGGCGCGTTGCTGCTGCTGTGGATCGGCATCAAGCTGCTGCTGCCCGAGGAAGAGGATGCACACGGCAACATCGCCAGTTCGGACAAGCTGTGGGTGGCGGTGCGCACCGTCATCGTCGCGGACCTGGTGATGAGCATCGACAACGTGATCGCCATTGCCGGTGCTGCGCAGAGCGTGGGCGGTCACCATGAGATCCCGCTGGTGATCTTCGGTCTGCTGGTCAGCGTGCCCATCATCATCTGGGGCAGCCAGATGGTCATCCGGCTGATGGACCGCTTCCCCATCGTCATCACCATCGGCGGCATGCTGCTGGGGTGGATTGCCGGGGGCATGCTGATCACCGACCCGGCCGTGGCCGACCACGTCAGTGCCTGGCAGCCGCAGATCAAGTACATCGCCGAGGTGGGCGGTGCCCTGCTGGTGCTGCTGATCGGCACCCTGAGTGCCCGCCGGCAGCGGAGCAAGGGCGCCTGATGCAGCCTGGCCGGCGGTTTCGGCACCGCCGGCCCACGGAACATCCCGTCCGGCTCAGCCCGAGAACTGGAAGTCCACGTCCGGCCGCCGTCCGGACATCAGCTCGGCCAGGGCCCGGCCGGAGCCGCAGCCATGGGTCCAGCCCAGCGTGCCGTGGCCGGTGTTCAGGAAGAGCCCGCCCACCCGGCTGCGACCGATGTAGGGCACGTTGCCCGGGGTGGTCGGCCGCAGGCCGGTCCAGAACTTCGCCTGCTTCGGATCGCTCACGCCCGGGAACAGCGCCAGCGTGCGCTTGACGAGCGCCTCGCAGCGCACCGGGTTCAGCGCCATGCCGTAGCCGTTCAGCTCGGCCGTGCCGGCCACCCGCAGCCGGTTGCCAAAGCGCGAATACACAAGCTTGTACTCGTCA
>CAUVLK010000121.1:0-7089 GCA_963552635.1 uncultured Lautropia sp.
ACCGGCATTTTTACCGTTTTTCCAAGCCCGGACACCCAGCCGTCCCCACCACTTTCCTTCCCGACAGCGTTACAGAACGGCACCCTCCTGACGCCCTTTCGGATGTAACCACCGGTGCAGCCCTCGTGTGGCATCTTTCCCAGCGTCCCGATCCGCCCGGTGGCAGCCGTTCGTGATCCTGCAGGCCCGTTTCCCTTTCTTCCCCGTCTTTCCAGACACCGACATGTCATCCCAGCCCACGCCGCCCGTCACCGCCCCCTCGAATCCTGCTCCTGCCGCCGCCACGGGCACCGTCAACAGCATGACCGGCTACGCCCACCAGAGCGCCGACACCCCGCTCGGACGGCTGGACATCGAGATCCGTGCCGTCAACAGCCGGTTCACCGATCTGCACTTCCGGCTGGCCGACGAATGCCGGCTGCTGGAGCCGCGGCTGCGCAGTGCCATCACGGCCACCGTCCGGCGCGGCAAGGTGGAATGCCGGATGAGCCTGCAACGGCCCCGACCGGACAGCACCGATGCCCTGAACCTGGAACGCCTGGCGCACTATGTGGAACTGAGCCGCCAGATCCGGCTTGTGGACGACAGCGCCCGGCCTCCCTCCGTGGCCGACTACCTGCGCTGGCTGCAGACCCCGGAACATGCCCCCACCGCCGGCGACGCAACCTCCCAGGCCCTGGACGCCGACACGCTGTGGCAGCATGCCGAGCCCCTGGTTCAGAGCTGCCTGCAGGCCTTCCAGGCCAGCCGCGCCCAGGAAGGCGCACAGCTTGCCCGCATCCTGCGGGAACAGGGCAGCCGGATGCGGACCCTGGCCGGGCAGCTGCGCCCCCACCTGCCCGAGCTGCACGCCGCAGCCGAAGCCAGACTGCTGGAGCGTCTGCAGAAAGCCGTCCAGGACCTGCCCGTCAGCATTCCGGTCGACGAGACCCTGGCCCGCGTGCGCCAGGAGATCAGCCTGCTCAGCCTGAAGGACGACATCACCGAGGAACTGGACCGGCTGGACACCCATCTGCAGGCCATCGACGACGCCCTGGCCGCAGGCAGTCCCGTCGGCAAGCGGCTCGACTTCCTGATGCAGGAACTCAACCGCGAAGCCAACACCATCGCCTCCAAGAGCATCGCGTTGTCCATTACCGACACCGCACTGGCGCTGAAGCTGCTCATCGAACAGCTGCGCGAACAGGTCCAGAACCTGGAATGAAGGAACCTGACGGAACTCCCCCGCTCCCGCGTACAATGACCGCCGCCGCTCCGGCACCCTTGGTCGCTCCGGCCCGCGGCCTCCCCCTTCCAGGAACAGGATTCTCATGAAACTCTGCGTCTTCTGCGGTGCCAGCACCGGCAAATCCCCCGCCTATCGCCTGGCGGCCATCGAACTGGGCCATGCCATGGCCGATGCCGGCATCGGGCTCGTCTACGGGGGCGCCTCGGTCGGCCTGATGGGCGCCGTGGCCGACGCCGTCCTGGAGCGAGGGGGCGAAGTCATCGGCGTCATTCCGCGCTTCCTGGCCGACAAGGAACTGGCCCACAAGAAGCTCACCCGCCTGCACGTCGTGGGCTCCATGCACCAGCGCAAGGCCATGATGGCCAGCCTGGCCGACGGCTTCGTCGCCCTGCCCGGTGGTCTGGGCACGCTGGAAGAACTGTTCGAGATCTGGACCTGGGGCCAGCTGGGACACCACCAGAAACCCTGCGCCCTACTGGATGTGGGCGGTTTCTACACCGGCCTGACCGACTTCCTTGATCACGTGGCCACCGAAGGCTTCGTCAAGCCGGAATTCCGCAACATGCTGATCGTGGAACCCAACCCCGAACGTCTGCTGCCGGCCATGAAGGGCTACCAGCCGCCGGCAACCACACGCTGGATGACCGAAGGCAACACCTGAGCCTGCACGCCCCTCCCGGGAAAGGCACATTTTCCGGAGGGGTTTCGGGGGTTTTCCGGAATATCCACCACGCAGGACATTCCCGGGAAATACAGCGCTCAATAATGAATTTGATAATGCATTATCAATAACAGCATTTGATGGAAAGGACCTTCAAATGCAACGCCATGGATATATAATCCGCATTATCAATCGCAGACAGGAGATCATCATGAGCGAATGCAAGCTGCCCCATCACGCCCACCATGACCACACCCATGGCCCCGGCTGCGGCCACACGGCCATCCGCCATGATGGCCATGTCGATTACCTGCACGACGGCCACCTGCACCATCCGCATGGCGACCACGTCGACGAGCACGTGATCCCTGTCTCGGCCACCAACCCCGACCGCTGCACGCCCGAGCACAAATGCAGCGGCCACGAACCCGGCCACGTCCATGGCCCCGGTTGCGGCCACGAAGCCGTCCCGCACGGTGACCACATCGACTACCTGGTCGACGGCCACCTGCACCACCCGCACGGCGACCATTGCGACGACCATGGCCCGATCGAGGTGGTGAAGGGCTGAAGCTGCCCCCGCCTGCACGGCCAGTTTCCAGAACCGCCCGCAGGCATCGCAGCGTTCTCAGGGATGCCCCCGCAAGGGGGCATCCTTTTTTGTGCTCCTGCCCCGGCTGTTCAGGAGCCCGGAACGGCAGGCCCGCCCATGAACTGGCCCGCAAGGACCTTCCTGTTCCAACGACCGTACCCAGGGTGTCCCCGCTACATTCGACGGGATTCCAACCACACTGTCGGACCCCGTTCCCATGGCCAGCCTGCCCGCAATCCACATCTGCCTGATCTCGCCTGCCGGATATGTTCATGCAGATGCGTTGCTGGACCCGGCGCAGTACTTTGCCTGGCAGTTCCGGCGGCTGGGGCTGCGTGTCAGCCTGGCCCGCAACCTGCTGCGGCATGATGCGGTCAACTTCGTCTTTGGCGCCCATTGCGGCTTTGACCCTCGGCTGCTGCAGACCCACAGCTGCATCATCGTCAATCTGGAACAGATCGGCCAGGGCGGCGCCGTGCTGGGCAGCAGCTACCTGCAGCTGCTGAAAAGCGCCGTGGTGGTGGACTACAACGTCGACAACCCGCCAGCCTACACGGCGCACCCCGACGACGTCCCCATCATCTCCTTCGGTCATGCCGCCTGGCTCAAGCCCGATGCCCACCAGGCCCTGCCGCTGGAAGAGCGCCCGCTCGACCTGCTCTTCATCGGCAGCACGAACGAACGGCGAATCAAGGCCATCCAGCGCATCCAGGCCACCGGACGCAAGGTCAGCCTGCAGGCCTGCCCCGTCTACGGCTCGGCACGCAACAGCCTCATCCTGCAGGCCAAGGCACTCCTCAATCTGCATTTCTACGAAACGGCCCGTTTCGAGCAGGTGCGTGCCTTCCTGAGCCTGTCGCTGGCCACCCCGGTAGTGTCCGAGCGCCACATCAACACCAGCGCCGGCCCCGTCTTCGATGCCTGCGTCACCTGGTTCGAGGACGCCCAGCTGGAGGCGCTGTTCGGACAGGAGTTTGCCACCCCGCTCTTCCATGACGTGGCGCGGCAACAGCTGGCGCTCTTCGAGACCGTGGATCCGATCGAGGAATACGCCGACCTGGCGGCCTTTGCCGCAGGCGTCTGGAATGCCCACCAGGACATGCTGCCCCCACACGGCAGCGATATCCATGTAGGGCCTCGCATGCCGCTTCCGTGGGTTCCCTCCGTTTCCCGCGCGGCCATGATCCCGGGCATTCCCCTGGCCGAGGATCACGGCCCCGCCAAAGCCTGCCGCACCGCCAGCGACAGCTGCCATCACGACGTGAACGACGCAGAACACCCGGCGCCGCTCTTTCAGATGCTGCCGGATATCTGCGATCAGGTCGACCAGCTGCTGGACGAAGAGCAGCCCGAACTGGCCCTGCTCTCGATGGTCCACGGCATCACGTCCCATTTCTACCAGCCGGGCATTGCCGGGCATGCGCTCTACTATCCTGCTCTGGACCGCCGTGTCCTGCAGCTGGCCGAGCGTCTGCAGCGGGAAATGACCGAAACGGAAACAGAGCAGGATGCCGCGCACCCTACGCCCACCCAGGCCGCGGAGGCTCCGACCTTGCTGGTGGCCTCGGAGGTCTACGAAGTGGGCGGCCATACCCGGGTTCTGGAAGAACTGGCGGCCAACCAGCCCAACCCCATCCTGCTGCTCACCAACCTGTGGGGCAACTTCGACGAACCGACATCGAAGAAGAAGGACTGGCTGCGACAGCGTTTCCCGAACGCCGAGATCATCGTGCAGACCGGCAAGCTGTGGGACAAGGTGCGCCAGCTGGCCACGCTCTGTTCACGGTGCCAGCCGGCACGGATCTGGTACCTGCAGCACCATCAGGATCCGGTGGCCTTTGTCGGCACCCTGCATGCCGGCAGTGCCCGCAAGATGCTGGTTCACCATGGCGACCACAACCCCAGCCTGGGCTGCACCCTGCCCGGCATCCGTCATGTGGACGTGACCGAATCGCTGCAGCGGACCTGCAGCGCCCACCTGCACCAGCAGGCAGACTGGCTGCCCCTGTACGTGAAGGATCTGGGACGCCGCCCCTTCCTGGCCCCCAGCCGCAAGACGCCCTTCTCGGTCGTGACGGCCGGACGTGCCGCCAAGTTCTCGATGCAGGGGCCCGTAGCCCTTCCGAACATCGTCAGCTGCGTGCTGCGTGCCATCGACGGCCGCTTCCATCACATTGGCCCCCTGGACGACGGCAGCCGGCAGCAGATCCGCAAGCATCTCATCAACCAGGGCATCGATCCCACCCGCTTCGTGACGCACGGCGAAGTGCCGTCGCTGTGGCAGGCACTCAAGCAGCTGGATGCCCATGCCTACCTGGGTTCGGCCCCCGTCTCCGGGGGGCGTGGTGCCATCGAAGCGCAGGGCTGCGGCTACCCGGTGCTGCCCTTCAGCGGTTTCGAGCCAGGCTCCCTGCTGGCCGACTATTCCTCCTATGCCGACATGGCACTGGCCTGGCACGACCTGCCGACGCTGGTCGAACGGCTGCAGGAGCTGCCCTCCCGGCTACAGGACGCCAGCGACCAGGCCCGTGCCTTCTACGAGACCCACTTCTCGCAGCAGGTCTTCCGCGACACGCTGGAGCGCATCGCCGGCCAGCCTCTCACCCAGGACGGTGTCCGCCTGGTTGCAGCCTGAGCGCCACACCCGCTCGGCGGGACACCTCTCCTGAGGTATCCCGTGCGACCATCGGCGCTCCGCATGCCTGCACACATTGCCGTGACCGCACGCCATGTACCGCATTCGCCCTTACACCGCCGCAGACCGCCCGGCGTGGAATGACTTCATCCGTCGCAGCCGCAACGGCGTTTTCCTGTTCCAGCGGGAATACATGGACTACCACGCCGACCGCTTCGAGGATGCCTCGGTCATCGTCGAAAGCGCACAGGGCACGCCCCGGATCGTCGCCGTCCTGCCGGCCAACCGCCGCCAAACGCCGGACGGCGACCACTGCGTCACGCACGGTGGGCTCACCTTCGGTGGTCTGGTGATGGACGAGAAGCTGGGCGGCGCCCAGGTGCTGACCGTGATGGAACAGCTGGCCGCCTGGCTGGCAGGCCGCAGCTTCGTGCAGCTGCACTACAAGGCCACGCCCCATCTCTACCACCGCCTGCCCAGTGAGGACGATATGTACGCCCTGCACCGGCTGGGCGCACACACCACCCAGGTGCTGCTGTCCAGCACGCTGGACCTGCAACGGCAGGCCCCTACCTCCAGCCAGAAGAACCACGCGCTGAACCTGGCCAGGCGCGCGGGCATCGACGTGGGACACTGCCGCTGGGCGGATTACTGGCCGCTGCTGAGCCAGACGCTGCAGAGCCGACACGGTGTTGGCCCCGTTCATACACTGGCCGAGATCGAACGTCTGGCGGGCGCCTTCACGCAACTGGAAGTCCTGGGGGCCTGGCAGCGCCCATCGGATGGCGCACCTGCCAATCAAGGTCATGACCCGCACGCAACAGCAGATGTCGCAGCGCTCCCTGTCAAGCCGGAATCCTGCTCCTTGCACGCCGGGATCGTCCTCTATCACTACACGGGTGTCACCCATACGCAATACCTGGCGTCTGCCCCCGAGGGATTCGAGACACGTGCCCAGCACGCCATCCTGGAACTGGCCATCGAAGCCGCACGGGCCCGAGGCCAGCGCTGGTTCAGTTTCGGTACCTCCACCACCGAGGGGGGCGCCGTCCTGAACGAGGGCCTGCTGCGCCACAAGGAGATGTTCGGCGCACGCAGCACCATCCTTCAGACCCTGGTGCTGGATCTGCGCTGAACAATGCCCCGGGGCCGTCCAGCACGACGCCCCCGTTTACACACAAGCCCAAAAGGACATGACCCGGGCATTGCCATCGCCCTGCCCGGTTCGCCCGCAGCCCGTGCGATGTCCCAACGCATCACTGTCTGATCCGGGCATCACCCCTTTGCCGTCTGCGCTGCCCCAGACCGCCACCGGTACCAGTGCCCGACCTGGCGCCCATGTTCCGGCGCACCATGGATGCCATCCGTCAGGTGCTTCCCTTGTGAAGCACGTGACTCCGACAGACCGATGGCAGCACGCATGGACATTTCCACCACGGCCTCTTCCAGCGCCTCCCGCGACCTGGCCCGCTACGAAAGAAGCTACCAGTCCGCCTCCTTCGAGCCCACCCAGGCAGCTCTGCGCAAGCGGGTTGTGACCACTCAGCTGAAACTCTGGCAAGCCAGGCGCGTACTGGAAGTGGGCTGCGGCATGGCGCCCATCTTCACGGACTACCGGGATTTCTCGCAACTGACCATCGTGGAGCCCGGCCGGCATTTTGCCGAACATGCCCGCCATCTGGCCGGAACGGATGATCGCATCCTCGTGATCCAGGACTTTCTGGAAAACGCGGCGGGCAGCGCTCCTCTTTTCGGTCAGACCTTCGACGCCATTCTGGTCAGCGGCCTGCTGCACGAGATTCCCGAGCCGCAGAAACTGCTTCAGGCCCTGCGCCCCCTGTGCACGCCCACCACCCGACTGCACGTCAACGTGCCCAATGCACGCTCGCTGCACCGTCTGCTGGCCCTCGAGATGGGGCTGATCAACGACCTGTACGCGCTGTCCGACCGGCAGCGCATGCTGCAGCAGCACA
>CAUVLK010000122.1:0-7086 GCA_963552635.1 uncultured Lautropia sp.
GGCCCCGGGCATGCCCGGGAAGGGGGCAGGAGCAGGTGCGGCCTGGGCCGCCACGGCCGGCGCGACACGGTACCAGGGCAACTGGCGGGCAAAGCCATGGCGCGGCAGGGTGAAGTCCGGCCCCCGCTGATTGAACTGCGGAAAGATCACCGGCACGCCGCCGCGCACGGGCTTCGGCTCCGAAGGCAGACGCGAGGTGCAGTACAGGCGCTCCACGCCATCGGCCGTCATCCACGACAGGATCTGCGCCCCATGCTGCAGGACGACCACCTGGTCCCCCACCGCATTGCGCAGGCAGAACGCCGGCTGTCCGGCCACGGAGATCTCTTCGACCCAGCTCATCGTCTCATCCTTCGTCATGGTGCGCTTCCTCCTGGATACCCTTGTCATGATAGCGTCGCCCACGGCCAGGGATGATGACAATCGACAGGACAGGACGGGCGAGCGGGCCCGAATCAGTCGGGGAGCAGCGTCAGGTCCGCCACCACCGGCGCATGGTCGGAAAGCCGCGCCCAGCTGAGCCCCCGCAGCACCTGAGCCGTCTCCACGGCAAAGCCCCGGACATAGATGCGGTCCATGCGCAGGCACGGCATCAGCGCCGGAAAGGTGCGAGCGCTGTCCAGCACCTCGTACACGCCCAGCCGCTCCACCAGGAGGTGGCTCAGGGCATCCTGCCAGTCGTTGAAGTCCCCGGCAATCAGCAACGGGGCACCCGGGGGCACCTCGGCGCGGATCCAGTCGATGAGTGCATCGGCCTGACGGGCCCGGCTTCGGGCGAACAGCCCGAAGTGGATGACGAAGCAATGCACCGCGCGCTCGCCCATCTGCAGCACGCAGTGCAGGACGCCGCGCCGCTCGAACACGTGGTCGGAGAAATCACGGTTCTCGATGGACAGGATGGGAAACTGCGACAGCAGCGCGTTGCCGTGATGCCCGTGCAGATATCGGGCATTGAGGCCATAGACAGCCTGGAAACGGCGGGAGGACTCGGGGTCCAGCGCCAGGTACTGGGCCTGCGGGTCGGCAGGCCACTGCGCGAAGCGCTTGGCAAAGCGATTGTTCTGGCCCTGCACTTCCTGCAGGAACACCACGTCGGCCTGCAGTTCATGCAGGCGCTGGCGCATTTCCTTCACCATGGGACGACGGCGCAGCGAGGGCCCGGGCACCACGCCCTTGTGGATGTTGTAGGTGGCCACCCGCAACCGCAGTGATTTCATGGTGTCTCTCCTGCCTCGCCTGTCGATGCCTTCCAGCCCAGGCGCTTCGCGAGTACCCGGATCGCGTCGGCGTTGCTGGGCGAGAAGCAGCGCCGGGCCGCCTCTTCCCAGGCCAGCCAGGCATGGGCCAGATGCTCGCGGGGTGCCAGCCTCACCGGAAGCGGGGCCGGCAGCGCCAGCGCAAACACATGCTCGGTATTATGCGTGACTCCCGGCGCATAGCGATGCCGCCAGTGCGCATAGATCTCGTAGCGATTCTGAATGCCCAGATCATGCAGCGGGCCAGCGGCTCCTGCCGTCAGCCCGGTTTCCTCCTGCACCTCGCGCCGCGCCGCGGTGCAAGGTGCTTCATCCGGCGCATCCAGGCTGCCGGTGACCGACTGCCAGAAGCCGGGCCGGTCGGCCCGCTCCAGCAAAAGCACCTGTCCGTCGGTGGTGTGGATCACCACCAGCACGGACTCGGGGATCTTAGGCGCTGTGCCCATCTGCGGCGGACTGGCCCGCGGCGGGCTGGCCTGCCACCTGGCCGACGGGGTTGCGCAGGCGGATGTGCAGCTCGCGCAGCTGCTTCTCGTCCACCGGCGACGGCGCCTGCGTGAGCAGATCCTGGGCACGCTGCGTCTTGGGGAAGGCGATCACGTCGCGGATCGACTCGGCACCGGTCATCAGCGTGACCATCCGGTCCAGGCCAAAGGCCAGGCCACCGTGCGGGGGTGCACCATAACGCAGCGACGACAGCAGGAAGCCGAACTTGGCCTCGGCCTCTTCAGGTCCGATGGCCAGTGCACGGAACACCTTGCTCTGCACGTCGTCACGATGGATACGCACCGAGCCACCGCCCATCTCCCAGCCGTTCAGCACCAGGTCGTAGGCCTTGGCGATGCAGGCGCCCGGATCGGATTCCAGCAGGTCCTCGTGGCCATCCTTGGGCGAGGTGAACGGGTGATGCAGGGCCACCCAGCGCTTCTCGTCCTCGTCGTACTCGAACATCGGGAAGTCCAGCACCCACAGCGGCTGCCAGCCGGCCTCGAACAGACCGTGGCCCTTGCCGAATTCGGAGTGGCCGATCTTCACGCGCAGCGCGCCGATGGCGTCGTTGACCACCTTGGCGCGGTCGGCGCCGAAGAAGATGATGTCGCCGTCCTGGGCGCCGGTGCGCTCCAGGATGGCGGCGATGGCTTCGTCATGCAGGTTCTTGACGATGGGCGACTGCAGGCCTTCGCGGCCGGCCTTCACGTCGTTGACCTTGATCCAGGCCAGGCCCTTGGCACCATAGATGCCCACGAACTGCGTGTAGGCGTCGATCTCGCTGCGGCTGATGGACGCGCCACCCGGCACGCGCAGCGCCACCACGCGGCCGTCCTTGGCATTGGCCGGACCGGAGAAGACCTTGAAGTCCACCGTCTTCATCACGTCGGTAAGTTCGGTGAACTGCAGCTTCACGCGCAGGTCGGGCTTGTCCGAACCGTACAGGCGCATCGCCTCGGCAAAGCTCATCGTCGGGAACGGATCGGGCAGATCCACGTCCATGACCTGCTTGAAGACCGTGCGGATCATCGGCTCGAAGATGCCGCGGATCTCTTCCTCGGACAGGAAGGAGGTCTCGCAGTCGATCTGCGTGAACTCGGGCTGGCGGTCGGCACGCAGGTCCTCATCCCGGAAGCACTTGGTGATCTGGTAGTAGCGGTCGAAGCCGGCCACCATCAGCAGCTGCTTGAAGAGCTGCGGCGACTGCGGCAGCGCGTAGAAGTAGCCATCGTGCACGCGCGACGGCACCAGGTAGTCCCGTGCGCCCTCGGGGGTGGAGCGCGTCAGCATCGGCGTTTCCACATCCACGAAGCCCAGATCGTCCAGATAGCGGCGCACCGCCATCGTCACCCGGTGGCGCAGCATCAGGTTCTTCTGCATGGCCGGGCGGCGCAGGTCCAGCACCCGGTACGTCAGGCGGGTGTTCTCGGACAGGTTCTCGTCATCGAGCAGGAACGGCGGCGTGACCGACGGGTTCAGCACTTCCAGCTCGTGGCACAGCACCTCCACCTGGCCGCTGCGGATGCCGTCGTTGACGGTGCCTTCCGGACGGCGACGCACCTTGCCGGTGATGCGGATGCAATATTCGTTGCGCAGGCTTTCCGCCGTGCGGAAGGTCTCGGCCCGGTCAGGGTCGCAGACGATCTGCGCCAGGCCCTCGCGGTCGCGCAGATCGATGAAGATCACCCCGCCATGATCCCGCCGCCGATGCACCCACCCCATCAGGGTCACTTCCTGATCCAGAAAGGCCTCGGACAATTCACCGACATAACAGCTACGTTTCACTGATTCTCTCCTGGCAACCGCAGTATGGCGCCCGGCCATGCCGGACACCGGTTTCATGGCCCCGAACCCCGGGACCGTCGTTCTATGGAGCCCGCCGGCCGGACCGGGCACTTCCGCCCGGCTCGACCCGCGGTCTCATTCATGATTGGTTTCAGCTTCGTTCCGGCCGACCGGAGGTGCCACCACCCCCATCGACACGATGTACTTCAGCGCAGCATCCACGCTCATGTCCAGCTCCACCGTCTCTTCACGACGCATCATCAGGAAGAAGCCCGACGTGGGATTGGGCGTGGTGGGCACGAACACGGACACCATCGTATCCTCTTCCTGCCCGGACGACACGCCCATCTTCGCCTGCATCGCGGCCGAGGGCGCCCCGGTCAGGAAGCCCAGCGTCCAGCAGCCACGGCGCGGGTACTCCACCAGCAGCGCCTTGCGAAACGCCTGCCCATGCGGTGACAGGATGGTGTCGCTGACCTGCTTGATGCTGGAGTACAGCGTGCGCACCACCGGAATGCGCGACAGGATCCATTCGCCCAGCTGCACCAGCGCCCGGCCGATGAAGTTGGTGGTGAGCAGCCCCGTGACGAAGACGATGAGCACCGTCAGCACCACGCCCACGCCGGGGATGTCGTGCCCCAGCCAGACCTGTGGTCGCCACTGGGCCGGCAGCAGTGCCAGGCTCTTGTCCAGCGTGCCGACGATGAGGCCCAGCACCCAGACGGTAATCACCAGCGGAACCCACAGCAGCAGGCCGGTCACGAAATAGCGCTTCAGCATGGCAGGGCTCCCTGGAACATCCCGATACGATCAATCACTGCCCGAAGCAGCCCCTGCACCGCCGGAAGTGCTCCCCGACGACGCCGTGGACCCGGCACCCGATCCACTGTCGCCTGCCCCGGACGAGGTGCTCTTGCCCGCATCCCCGGAGCCGTGGCTCTTGCCATGTTTGGCGTCCTGCCCGGCCGGCTTGGTGCCGTTGTCGCGGAAGTCCGTCACGTACCAGCCCGTGCCCTTGAGCTGAAAGGCGGGCGCTGACAGTTGCTTGTGGAAGTCCGGCTTTCCACACGAGGGACAGTCCGTCAGCGGAGCAGCGGAGATTTTTTGCAGCACGTCCTGCTCATATCCGCAGCTGCTGCATCGATAGGCGTAGATCGGCATGATCGAAATGCACAGGAAAAGCCTTTCATTATAAGGCGGTACCCATGACAGGGGGATGGCCCGCCGAACGGCCTTCGGCACCCTCGGACCGGCGTTGCGGCATCGACACACCCAGCCCGTGCAGCAAGCGTCGCACACGGGTATGACCCCCATGGCGAGCGGGTTGGGCGTATCGTTGCCGGATGCAGAGCACACCTCCCTCACAGAAACAGCACATGCCTGCCTCCTCCGAGCCCCGAGAGAAAGGACCCCACACGCCTGAGTCCGGCATGCCATCAGCGGCACCGGCCAGCGAGGAAGACGCCCGCCACTTCATCTTCGAGATCGCCCGGGGCATGCTGTCCGATGGCCTGCAGACCGGGGAGACCGT
This sequence comes from uncultured Lautropia sp., assembly GCA_963552635.1. GTDB lineage: Bacteria > Pseudomonadota > Gammaproteobacteria > Burkholderiales > Burkholderiaceae_E > Lautropia. The sequence continues at coordinate 5,062 of CAUVLK010000122.1, forward strand.
GCGCGTGGCCACCGAACTGGGCCAGCGCCTGGGGCAGGAAGTCATCCTCATGCCGCGCTGGGGCGAGCTGATCATGCGCACCCGGCAGCCAAACCACCGGCATGATCTGCTCGACATCGCACCGTGCTCGCCGCACGCGGTGGCCATGCACCGCGTGGCCGCCTACATGCATCTGGCGCGCACCACCCATCTGGACAACCTCGCTGCCGGCCTCTTTCGCCTGGGCACCATCCAGCGCATGCACGCCACCCCGTTGCTGCTGTACATGCTGGCCTGCATCGGCGGGGCCCTGGGCATGGCCTTCATCTTCGGCGCCCAGCGCCCCGGCGCGATAGGTCTGATGGCCGTCAGTGCCGGACTGGGTGCCCTCATCCGTCGCCAGATGGCCCATCTGGGCATCGGCATCGTCTGGCAGGTCGGCGTCGCCGCCTGGCTGGCCGGTGCCATCGGTGCACTGGCCGTGCACTGGGATCTCACCTCCCGGCTGCATCTGGTGGCCCTGTGCCCGGCCATGATCCTGGTGCCCGGCCCCGCCATCCTCAACGGCCTGATGGACCTGTCGGCCACCCGTGCCAGCATGGGCATCGCCCGGCTGGCCTACGCCAGCACCCTGCTGGCTGCCATCTGCACGGGCCTGCTGCTGGGCCTGTCGCTCAACCATGTGGCGCTGCCGCTGCTGCCAGGTGCACGGATTGTTCCGCTCTGGAAGGACGTGCTCTCGGCCGGGCTGGCGGCCGGCAGCTTCGGCCTGCTGTTCTCGATGCCGCTGCGCGCACTGGTCTGGCCCGTCTGCGTAGGCATGGCCGCCCACGCGCTGAACTGGCTGTGCAAAGCCGAGTTCGGCCTGTCGCCAGGCGAGGCGGCAGGACTGGCCGCCGTGGCGGCCGGTCTGGTGCTGGCGCCCGTTGCCCACCGGCTGGACCTGCCCTTTGCCGGTATCGGCTTTGCCGCCGTGGTCTCGATGATTCCGGGCAGCTATGTCTTCCGGATGGCCAGCGGCCTTCTGCAGCTGCAGCAGCCCGATGTGGATGCCCTGCCCACCCTGGTGGCCACCCTCTCACATGGGGTCACCGCCGCGCAGATCGCGCTGGCACTGTCCTTGGGCCTGATCATTCCCAAGCGCATGCATGACGAATGGGTGGGTCGCCGCGAACGGCTCAAACGCATGGGCGCCTAGGCGCTGCCAGACCGGAGCTGCGCCCCACCCTGGCACGGCCCCGTACCCTTTCCCCATACGACAAGCGCCGCAGATGCGGCGCTTTTTGCATGGGTTGCGATCCGGGACGGGCGCAGGGCGTGATGCCGATGCGCCCCGGACCATCAGAACGGGATGTCGTCGTCCATGTCGTCGAAGGTGGGGGCCGGACGGTTGCCGCCCGCCGGAGCGCCACCACCTGCAGCGCCGCCACTGCGGGCACCACCGCCGGAAGCACCACCGCCATAACCCCCGGACGAACCGCCGCCGTAGCCGCCGGAACGGCCCCCGCTGTCGCCACCGAAGTCTCCGCCGCCATCACGGCCACCCAGCATCTGCATCTGCTCGGCGATGATGTCGGTGGCGTACTTTTCCACACCGTTGGCATCGGTGTACTTGCGGGTCTTCAGGCGGCCCTCGATGTACACCGAACGACCTTTCTTCAGGTATTCACCGGCGATCTCGGCCAGGCGGCCAAAGAAGGTCACGCGGTGCCATTCGGTTTCCTCGCGGCGCTCGCCCGAGTTGCGGTCCTTCCACTGCGAGGTGGTGGCCACCGAGATGTTGGTGATGGCCGAACCCTCGGCCGTGTAGCGGACTTCCGGGTCGCGGCCCAGATTGCCCACCAGGATGACTTTGTTGACGGATGCCATGAGAGAACTCCTGAGATCAGAAACCGGCCGCAGGACCGAGAAACAGTGCAACGGCAGGCCGTGATTGTCGATAAAGATAGCTTAGGGGGCCATCACCGAAAAGCCACCCCGGGCTAGGCCATCCGGCGAGGCCAGCCCTGGGCTGCCTGCCGGAAGCGCCGCACGGGCTCAGCCCCC
>CAUVLK010000123.1:0-7084 GCA_963552635.1 uncultured Lautropia sp.
TTTTTTTTTATTTATATTTATTAATTTTATATTTTATTTTTTATATATAATTTTTATTTAATCTTCTTTTTTTATTCGCTTTTCTTGTCCGGCTCAGTTGGTGCAGTACTTGCCGGGTCTCCTCTCACTGCCGCCGGGTGTCTCCATGTCCGGCTGGCCTGTACCGCATGGCTGCATTGTCTTGCTTTGCACGCAGGCATTCCATTGGGGGCAACCCTAAGCATCCCGAGCCGGCTGGCTTCCTAAAATGAAGCGATGAACGAAGCGGCCAGGACCCCGACCCCCCTCCCCCCATTTCCCTGCCCAGCCGATGCCGGGCAGTTGCCCGATGCAGAGCCTTTCTGCCGCATGGCCCACCTCGCCGAGGGCCTGTACGACCACGCGGCCGGGCAATCCGACCTGGCCGGGCTGGCGACACGCGAAGGCATGAGCGTCGAATGCCTGCAACGCCGGTTCCGTGCCTGGGCCGGCATCGGACCTGAGGAGATGTTGCGGCGGATCAGCCCATCCCGCATCCGGCAAGCCCTGCGCACACGGCGGAGCACACCGGATGCCGCATCGGACGCCCCTCTGGGCAGCAGTGCCCGGCCAGACCGCGTGCTCGTCCACATCGAGGCGATGACTCCGGACGAATACCGACAAGGCGCCCGTGGACTGCTGATTCACTACCGGCGTGCCGACACCCCGCTGGGTGAAGCCCTGGTGGCCAGCACCGAACGGGGCCTCTGCTTCCTGGCCTTCGTGGACGGTGCCGACGGAGCCTCGTTGGCCGAAGCCCGCCAGCAGGCATGGGCTGACCTGCGCGCCGAGTATCCGTCCGCCACCCTGCGCGAGGAAGCGCATCCATTGCAGCAACAGGCACTGGATGCGCTGGCCGCCCTGTACCAACCGCCATCGGATGATCCCTTCCACGGCCACGATGGCAGCGAGCATCGGGCCACGCATGCCCATCACGTCACCCTCCATCTGCGCGGAACACCGTTCCAGCTGAAAGTATGGCGGGCGCTGCTGGACATCGCTCCCGGCCAGCTGGACAGCTACGGCCGCATCGCCGGCGACCTGGGCATGCCCACCGGCGCCCGTGCGGTGGGCAGCGCCATCAGCAGCAATCCGGTGGCCTGTTTTGTCCCCTGCCACCGCGTGATCCGCGAAAGCGGCGTGCTGGGCGGCTACCGCTGGGGACGCGCCCGCAAGATGCTGCTGCTGGCCCATGAGCTGGGAACGGCCGGCCCGCAGGCGCCGGACACGAGAGAGCCTGATACGGGAACATCTGACACGGACGCAGAGATGCCCGACACGGGCGATGCGCGATGACCGCCTCGCTGTTCGAAGAACAGGCCGATCCCGTGGTCAATCTGTTGCCGTGCGACGGCATCGTCAACGACTACGGCAACGCGTTCGCCGACGAAGCCGACGCAATGCTGGCCTGGCTGCTGGCCGAAATACCCTGGCAGCATGACGAGATCCGGCTCTACGGCAAGCGCATCGTCACGGCCCGCCGCATCGCCTGGTACGGTGACGATGCCTTCGACTATCGCTACTCAGGCGTGAATCACCGGGCACGCCTCTGGGCCCCTCCCCTTCGGGCACTGCGCGACCGGGTGAGTGCCCTGGTGGGGGTGTCCTTCAATTCCTGCCTGCTGAACCGCTACGACGACGGCAGCCAGGGCATGGCCTGGCACAGCGACGACGAGGCCGAGCTGGGGCCGGAGACAGTGATCGCCTCGGTGAGCTTCGGGGCCACCCGCAAGTTTGCCTTCCGCCATCGGCACACGCGCCAGAAGGTCGAGATGCTGCTGCACCACGGCCAGCTGATCGTGATGCGCGGCCAGACGCAGACCCACTGGCAGCATGCGCTGATGAAAAGCACGCGCGTCACCCAGCCGCGCGTGAACCTGACGTTCCGGACGATCCGGGCGAGAGGGTGAGATCCCTCGGACCTTTCCTGAAAGCGCTATGCCCTCCCCATTGGCTCACCACGCCGCAGCCGTCTCCTTGACATCCGCGCTGCGCACGGTCATGGCTGCTCCCAGCAACAAGGTGCGCATCAGACGCTCCGTGGCCTCCACCAGCAGCCGCTCACCCGCCTCGATGGCCTGCTCAAGACTCATCGGAATGGGCACGATCGACGCGATGGCATCGATGCCGATGTCATAGACATCCTGGGCCCCCTTGCCAAGCGTGCCAGCCAATGCAACAACCGGCACCCCCAGCTCACCAGCCCGCCGGGCGATCTCGGCAGGAACCTTGCCACGGGGCGTCTGAAAATCGATGGCCCCTTCCGCAGTGATAACCAGGTCTGCCCCTCTGAGCAACGCATTCATGTCGAAACCGGCCAGCCCGGAGTCCAGAAGTGCCTGGAAGCGCGACACCAGCTGCGCCCCGATGGCAGCCAGCCCTGCACCCAGACCACCCGATGCGCCCGTACCCGCACCGCGGGCAAAATCGATGTCCCGTGCCTGTGGCAATGCGTATTCTGCCAACTTGCGTGCCCAGTTGTCGAAGCCTCTTTCCAGTTCGGCCACCTGCTGTGGAGAAGCCCCTTTCTGGGGGCCAAAGACCCGCGCCACGCCGCGTTCACCGGTCAGGATGTTATGTGCGTTGAGCGCCATCACCATCTTCACCTTTCCGTCACGCAACGCCGACGGCAGCCCACTCATGTCCAATGTCGCCACATCCGCCAGACAGCGACCACCATGTCCAACCTCCCTGCCCTGGGCATCGGCGATGCGCACACCCAGAGCCTGCAATGCTCCCAGGCCTCCATCACTGGTGCCGGAGTCACCGCAACCGATCAAGATGGTGTGGATGTCATGCTCCAGCGCGGCATGGATCAGTTCTCCCACACCCCGGGTCGTGGTGAGGGTAGGGTCACGCATGTCTCGCGGCACCAGGCGCAGGCCGGCTGCAGCAGCCATTTCCACCACGGCCACTCCTTGTGCCTTGCCGCCGAGCAAGGCGAAATGTGACTCGACAGGCTCTCCTACCGGACCGGTCACGGTACGATGCACCAGGCGCCCTCCTGTCGATTCGGCCAGCATATACGCCGTTCCTTCGCCTCCATCGGGCACAGGAACAGTCTTGACACGTGCTCCCGGCATGGTGCGTCGCACGCCTGCCGAAATGGCGCGTGCCACGGTACCGGCGTCCAGCGACTCCTTGAATCCGGCTGGAGCCACAAGGATATTCCTGGGGATGATCGGCATTGGCTTCCTCCTTGATGGATGATCCGAACGAACGGCTGCTGCCATTCACTTTCACCGAAACAGCGGCATGCCACTCAGCGGCCAGACGACGAAGGCAAACAACAGCACCAGAGCAGCACTCAGTGGCGCCAGCCACAGGCTCAACCGCAGCAGATCCTGGGCAGAATAGGTGGGAGCATCCTCGACCCTGGCAAACAGGGCCATGGGTTTGGCCGAACTGCTCATGGTGTGACAGAAACCTGCAGCCGCCGTCGATGCATACGCAGCAGCCATCGCGGAGACCCCAACCTCCGGTGCCAGCGATACCACCAGAGGAATGAGCACTGCGGACCGTGCCGACCGGGACTGAATGACCAGATGCGCTGCAGTGGAAATGAACACGATGACGACGACAAAAGTGACCGAAGCCGCCTTGCCGGCACTGCGAATGGGCCCGAGCATGCCTTCGGCTGCCCAAGCCGCGGCGCCGGAACTGGCCAGTGCCGACCCCAGCGCCAGCGTAGCCGCCATGAAGATCAGCAAGGACCACGGTACCGACTTGAGCGCCTTGCCCAGACTGACGACGCCCAAGCTTGTGCTGCTCATGGCCAGCCCGCCCGCCAGGGCAATGACAGCAGGGTGGATGCCATGGACCGGCTCCATGCACCAGAGGACGATGACCACGGCCACCAGCCAGGCGGCCCTCCCTTGAGCGGGCGTGAACCTGCCACTGATGGGAATGCCGGTGTGGCTTTGAAGGTCACTCACGGAGATGCTCAACGCCTGACAGCGATCCTCACGTGAGGTGAACAGTGCCAGCACCAGCTCCACGCAGGCCACACTGGACACCACCGCCAATGGCAAGCCATAGAGCATCCAATTGGCAAATGAGAAGCCCGGGTATCCCCGACCAACCAGAATCTGACTGGTGATCAGATGTGCACCGGCCCCCAGATAGGAAGCCACGGCCGACAGCAGAATGACCGATGGGAAGGCCAGCGCCAGCGCCCGGACCAGTGCGGGTCGATCGCGCAGTACTGGAGCCAGTGCCATGAACACCGGCATGGCCAATGCTGCCCGCCCCGAGGTCGATGGCACGGCAAAAGCTGTAGCCACAAGGGCCGCTCCACTCAGATGCATCAACTGTCGCACGTCTCGCGCCCCGGAAATGATGAAGACCGCTGCTCTCGTGGCAAGTCCGGAAGCCGTGATGCCTGCGGCGATGACGAACGAACCGAGCAACAGCCAGACAGTGTCGTCACCCAGAGAATCAAAGAGCGTCTTTTCCGGCAACACGCCCATCACCACCAGCACGACTGCCGCCCCCAACGCGACATAGGTGTCATCAATGGCGGTGAAGATCCAGAACCATACCGCTATGGCAAAGACCGAGAGGGTGACTGCGCCTTGCGTGCTCAATGTCTTGGCTTCGTCCGTACCATCCACGGCAATATTGACCCACCAGACGACGAGTGCCACCACACCAATGGCAGCTGCTATGGCAGCCAGATGCCGCACCGAGAAATCGTTGTGCAACCGCTGTGCCACCCGCTCCATCAGGCTTGGCTCAAGCGTTCGTCTGCCCCTGGATTTCCTCCTGTCCGGCAGATTCAATGACGAGTGGGTACGATAAAACACCGGAGCAGAACCATCCGTCGTCGTATGCTCGATCCGTTCAGCCTTGGTCATGGCGTGGGCTGTCATTTTTCGTGCTGCATGGCCTGGATGGCCGATTCCTGTACCAGTGTCTGGCTGGCACCCTCTGAAGGACGGGCCATCGGAACATCGATACCGAACACCGTCCCACGTTCCGTACCCGATTCCACCCACGCATACCCGTCGTGGGCATGCGCCACTGCCTTTACTACAGCGAGCCCCATGCCCATGCGCAAATGGCCCTCATCCAGCGCATCACGCCGATGCGGCACCGGTTCGAAGACGGCCCGCGCCTGTTCCTGGCTGAGCGGCGCCCCCCGATTGACGACCCAGAGGCTGGCCATGGCCTCACCGTCGGCCTGACGGCGAACGGATGCTCCCAGACCGATCCTGTCTCCCACCTGGGTGTTGTCCGCCGCATTATTGGCCAGATAGTGCAATGCCAACAGCACCCGTTGCAGATCCAGCTCGGCTTCGGCATCCACGGTCTCCACCACCTGCCAGTCCCGATCGGGCCGCAGATTGCGCTGCCGCCGGACCAACTGCTGGATCAGGTCATCCAGTCTGATCGGATGACAATGCAGAAACCCCGGTCGACCACTTTCGAGCAGCAGATCCAGATCCTGCACCAGACGGCGCATCTCGCCTGTCGGCCCGTCCAGCAAAGCCACCTGTGCGGGATCATGTGCCAGCCGTCGATGCAACGGCACCAGCGCCTGCAGTTGCCCCTGCAATTGCTGCTGCACCTCGTACAGCACGTGACTCTGCTCGCGGTGCGAGCTTTCCAGCCGATCCAGCATGCCATTGATCGCCCGTGCCAGACGGGTCAGCTCGCTGCTACCATGTTCGGGCAGCCGAGTATGCAGATCAAGCGGACCGATGCGTTCGGACAATCGTGCAAAGCGGCGTACTGGCGCCAGGATCTGCCCTGCCACCAACCAGGCGATGAACGCCGTCAACACCATGCCAGCCAGCGATACGCCAAACAGCACCAGCATGTTGCGATGCACGCTGTCGACATTGGCCTGAACGAACTGCGTCACCAGCAATACACCCCGCTTGCCGTGGCCCTGAATGACACTCTTGCCCCAGCGCATCAGGCCATCGGGCGTGCTCTCGATGCCTGAACTCTGCGGACTGGCCAACAAGGCCTTCAGGCGCTTGGGATTTGCAGCCAGCCGCTCACCTGCATCATTGGAGGCGTTATCCAGCAGAAGTACCTCGTCGGGTGTCACGCCAATGAAAGCCTCACCACGATCCGGGGTCTGACGTTCCAGGTAGCGCTCCATCAGCGCAGTCAGCGAGTCGAAGGGCCCTTGCGTACGAGGGTCCACCGCCTCACGGGCAAACGCATTGAACTCATGCAGCTCCTGGACGACGGCTGCATTGGCATCCAGATCCACCTGCCGAATGAAGATCGAACGGACCGTCAGGATCAACGCCAGCACCATCAATGCGGCTGTCAGCAATATCCAGCCCACGACGCGCCAGCGCGCCGTGAGAGGCATCGCCAGAGGACGAGCATCGGCATTCGGCTTCATGGCATCCCCTGCCTTTGATGGCCATGGGGCTCACCAGCTTCGGTTTCCGGTCCCGTACCGCGCTCACCAACGTCATTCTGCCGCTCGTCGTGGATGCCATCCTGATGAGGACCATCCGCCTCCTTGCTTCTGGCGCCATCCACACGTCTGGCCTCGTCACCCGGCCCCATGTCGTATTTGTGCTTGATGGTGCGGGGTATATAGGAATCCGGCAGACCGATTTCGGTCACCGCATCTGCACCATGGCCAGACATATCATCCGTATCGCGCAGCCGGACCTCGATGATGCCTCCAGACAACCTGGGCGGAGGTACCGTGCGCGCTATCTGCTGTGACAGCAACGCGATGGCAACAGGAACCAGAAGCAACAGAATAATGATGGAAAGACGCGACAACACGGCGACACCCCTCAAAAAGCAGGCGGGATAGCAGTCTCAGCATATTGCCTCATTACCAAACCGTATATTATGACACAATATGACAAATTTATTTCACGATGTTTCCATAAATGCATGGCATGACTTTGAAAAACGCAAAATGCTCAATCAGATGTTTCCAAACAACTTGATGCCAGATTAATCGACAATGCCTATGCATAATAGTGGGTGTTGCTAACATACGATCGACCCATCTCTATGGTCCTCTGCAAGGTCTTTCTTTCAGTGGGAGGATCGGAGTACAGCTTGCACCACAAGAAGGAAA
>CAUVLK010000124.1:0-7081 GCA_963552635.1 uncultured Lautropia sp.
CTGGCCGACGGCAGCTGCCCGGTCATGGTCAGCGTGCCCAGCCAGCTGCTGATGCTGCTGACGGCCGCACGCCGGCGTCGGATCGGCCCCATCCCGCAGCTGAAGCTGCTGCTGATCAGCGGCGCGCGCTGGACCCACGAGAATACCGCGCAGCTTCAGGAACTGTTTCCACAGGCGCGCATCATCACCTTCTATGGCGCCTCGGAAACCAGCTATGTCAGCTGGATGCAGGCCACACCCGATGCCCCGCCCCAGGCGGTCGGCCGCCCCTTCGGCAACGTGCAGGTCCACATCGGCCCGGCCGACACGCTGCCCCCGGCATCCGGCCCTGACGGTTCCATGCGGCCCTCCGCCAACACCATTCCGTCTTCATCGCCTCCGGTTTCGCCTGCCTCATCGCCTGCTACGCCCACTGCCTCGTCTGCCCCCTCCAGCGAGGCGTCGCCCTCCACACAGGAGGATCACGCAGTTCCCTCAAGCCGTCCCCAGCCCAGTCTCATCTGGGTTCGCAGCCCCATGCTGTTCATCGACTACGTGAACGGCCAGGACTCCACGGCAGCCCGCCGCGTGGGCGAATGGCTGACCGTGCGCGACATCGGGTGGCAGGATGCCCAGGGCAACCTGTATCTGGTGGGCCGCGAGAACCGCATGATCGTCACCCAGGCCCGGAACCTGTTCCCCGAAGAGGTCGAGGCCCGTCTACTGGCCCATCCGGGCATCAGCCAGGCCGCAGTGCTGGGCCTGCCCGATCCGCAGCGCGGTCAGGTGGTGCACGCAGTGCTGATGCGTCCATTCGGTGACGGCAGCCACACGCCCTCCGTCACCGACAGCACCAATACCGAAACGCCTGCACTCGTGCCCATGACGCCTGCCCCCGCCGACCTGGCGGTCTGGTGCCAGCAGGCACTGGAGTCCTACAAGGTGCCCCGCCACTGGTGGCGCTGGCAGGGCGACTGGCCAATGACCGCCAGCGGGAAGACCGATCTGACCGCCATCCGCCATGCGCTGGAAGGTGCCGCCCGGATTCGCCCCTGATGCAGCCCCCTCTGTCCGTTCCGCTCCTTGCCGGGTGCCGCACCCCGGTCGCACCGCGTCATGGCGCCCTGCGCCATCACACGCCACACACGCTGGCCGCCCCCCTGGTGCAGCATCTGCTGCAAACAGTCGGGCTGCCGCCGGAGGCAGTGGACACCCTGATCCTGGGCAACGCACTGGGGGCTGGCGGCAACCCTGCACGCATGACGGCACTGGCAGCCGGCCTGCCACAGCGCTGCGCCACCTTCTCGGTGGATACGCAGTGCTGCTCGGGGCTGGACGCGATCAACCTGGCGGCAGCACGCATCCTGTCAGGCCAGTCCGATATCGTCATCGCCGGTGGTGCCGAAGCCTGGACCCGATCCCCCGTCCGCCAGCACCGGCCCATGGACGCCACCCAGGCCGCCATTCCCTACGAACGCCCCGCCTTCACCCCGTGGCCGGAGCGTGATCCCGATCCACTGCAGGCCGCTGCCGACTACGCTGCCCGCCACGGATTCACACGCCACCAGCAGGATGAATACGCCCGCGACAGCCACGCTCAGGCCGTCCGTGCCAGGGCGGCACGTCCCGACTGCACGCCATCCGCCATCCTGCCCCTGGAAGGTCTGTTGCATGATGCCTATCCCCGGCTGCTGACCGAGCGCCAGGCATCGCGAATGCCGGTGGCGGCCCGCCCTTCCTGCCTCGTATCGGACAGAGGCTCTCCCTTCAGTCCGGAATTCGCCCTCAGCCGTCTGGCCATCTCCCCGCAGGCCGATGGCGCCGCGCTCGTGCTCATGGCCTCCGCGGAATTCTGCACCCGGCACAGCATCACACCTGCCAGCCACTGGCTCGGCGGGCTCAGCCTGGGCACTGATCCCGAGAACCCGCTGACCGGCGCACTGGCCGCCGCGCAGGCCCTGCTGCAGCGGCAGCGGCTGGCCCCTAACGCCCTGCACGCCGTCGAGCTGCATGACGCCTTTGCCGTACAGGGTCTGGCCTTCCAGCAGGCCCTGCAACCCCAAGGGCTGGATCCTGAGCACATCAATGCCTGGGGCGGCGGACTGGCGCGTGGCCACCCCATCGGCGCCTCGGGCGCCATTGCGCTGGTGGAGCTGCTGGCCCGGCTACATGCCACCCGACCTTCCCCATGCGCCACCTCGGCCATGCCAGAGAAGGCAGAAAGCACAGGGATTCCGACAGCGCCATCCGCTGCACCTCATCCGGTCCGTCCAGAGATGCCGGGCACGGAGGCCACCACCATGCCCCGCCATTCGCTGCTGGGCCTGGCCTGCATCGCCGGCGTGGGTGGCCTGGGCAGTGCGGCGCTGGTGGCAGCTCATCGGTAGCGACGTACCGCTGACAGGGCCATGAACGCATTCGGGTAGCCTCCGAAAGCCGCTCATCCATCCGGCCCATGCCGACCATCCAATCGATGGATGGCGGCTTTCCGACTTCAGGCGCACAGTGAGCGACCCCCGTTCCATCCTCTTCACGGTGCCTGTCGCCATGAAAACGCCCCTCGCCTGCAACCGCTCTCCCCTGTACGCCGCCCTGCTGGCCGCCTTCTCCCTGGGGCTGTCTGCCGCATCGCTGATCTCGCTGCATTCCGCGTCTGCCGCGGAGCCCAAGGCAGCAAAAATGGTGGAAATGAAATCTACTGACGCCGGCACCAGCCAGCTCTTCTTCGACGAAGCCGGCCGACCAATCCGCGAGATCGACGCCACCGGCGCCCGCCTGGAAATCCAGTACGACAAGCAGGGCCGCATGATCGAAAAGCACCTGTCCGACAAGCAGGGGTTTTCTGAAACCACGACCTACCACTACCAGAACAATCAGCTGGTCAAGGTCGAATCACCCGCGATGACCGAGCGGATGGAATACGATGCCCACGGCCGGCTGATTGCACGCACGGCCGAGATCCATCCGGTTGATTCGGGCAAGAATCAGGTCTTCGTCACCCGCTTCCAGTACGATCCGTCCAACACCAGCCGGGATGCACGCCCCAGCGGAATCATGCTGCCCAATGGGGCTGCGCTGCGTGTCAAAGCGTATTCGGATGGGGCCTTTGACGTACATGCCGCCAACTTCCAGCTGCCCGCACGGCTCGATGGTCCCCTGTACTCCAACAGCGGCAATGGCAAGGACGGTCCTCAGCGTGTCGCCATGCTTGCCAGCGGTTTGATGGAGCAGCTCTCGTTCGATCCTCACGGACATGTGACCGGAGGTGCGACGGCCATTCTTGCAAGCGCCCCCTCATTCGACAGCATCCTGAACCAGACCCGCATCCGCTATGATGAGAACGGACGCTGGCGCCTGTACGACACCCTGCTGCAGCGCCAGTTCCCGGAATACGACGACCTGGGGCGTCTGACCCGGGTCAAATGGCAATCCCCCGACAAAAAGGAACTTGTCGAGCGGCTGCGCATCGGAGCAGCCACCATCGGCGAAAGCCAGTGGCAATACCGCCATGACGACCGTGGCAACCGCATCGCCTCGGCCTGGATGCATCAACCAGCGCTGCAGGGGAAATCGGCCGACCGCAAGCAGGAAGCCTCCTTCCTTCCAGGCACCCACCGTTACCAGAACGTTCTCTACGACGCCGCCGGCAGGCCACTGGAATGGAACGGCTGGAAGCTGCGCTGGCATCCGGGCGGCCAGATCCTGTCGATGACCCACAAGGATGGTCGAAGCATCCAGTACAGCTACAACCACCGCGGTGAACGGGTGGCACGTCGTGAAGGCAAGCAATGGACCTTCTACGACTATCAGGATGGTCTGCTGCAGGCCGAGATCGGCGCGCAGCGTCCGTTGATGCGCACCTGGTGGCACCATCAAGGCATGCCGTTGCTGATGATCGATGCACTGAAAGCGGACAAGACCCATGACGTCCGCTGGATCCTGGTCGATCCACGCGGCCTGCCCTATGCTGCCATCACGCCGCGCAACACGCTGAGCTGGAGCCAGTCGTTCGGTCCATTTGGTGAGGTGCTGCCCGATACGCCCTACCCCAGTGCGCTGAAATGGCAACCCCAAACATTGTCGGATGCCGAGCGTCGAATGGCAGACCCTGCCCTGCGCTTCCCGGGCCACTGGGCAGATCCCACCACGGGGCTGCATTTCACGAAACGAGGCGAATACGACCCGGATACGGGCCGTTATCTGGCACCGCAGCCCGATGCGCCCAAGGGCAGCAACCCGTATCTGTTCATGAACGGCAATCCGATGCAGGCGCTGCTCAAGCCCTTCGCACCGTATTGATGCTTACCGGCGCACCATCACCAGCAGCCCTGACACGATCAGCGTCGCGCCGATCGCCATGCGCGGGGTGATGGCCTCGCGCAGCAGGATCCAGGCCAGGATCACGGCCACCACCACGCTGCCCTTGTCGATCAGCGCCACGGTGGCCACCTGGCCTTCCTTGATGGCCTTGTAGTAGAAGATCCAGGAAAGCGCTGTCGTGGCGCCGGAAATGCCCAGCCACATCAGGCTGCGGCCATTCAGCCGGGGCAGCTCGGTCGGGTCCACGAACATCAGTGCGAACACGAAGACGAAGCCGCAGACGAACAGCGTGCGCACGCTGAGTCCCAGCTCCGCGGAAATGCCCTCCATGCCCATTTTGGCAATGACGGAGGTGACGCCCGCAAACAGCATCGAGAGCGTGGCATAGAGAACCCAGCGTTCCATGGTCTTTCCCTTCTGAGCGGGTTTCAACAAGTCAGGCCTTGTCCAGCGCCTGCGCGATATCGGCCAGGATGTCCTCGACATCCTCGATGCCGATGGACAGTCGCACCAGACCGGCCGGGACACCGGCACGCGCCAGTTCCTCGTCGTTCAGCTGCCGATGCGTGGTGGAGGCCGGGTGGCAGGCCAGCGTCTTCGCATCACCAATGTTGACGAGGCGATAGATCATCTGCAGCGCATCGATGAAGCGCATGCCGGCGTCGATGCCGCCCTTCAGCTCGAAGCTGAGGATGCCCGACGCACGGCCGCCGCAGATGCGCTCGGCCATTTCCCGGTAGGGACTACCCGGCAGTGCCGCGTAATTGACCCGTGCCACCTTCGGATGTTTCTCCAGCCACTGCGCCACCTGCAACGCATTGCTGCAGTGCCGTTCCATGCGCAGCGACAGGGTTTCCAGACCCTGCAGCAGCATGAAGGCGTTGAAGGGTGAAAGCGCCCCGCCGGTATTGCGCAGCGGTACCACGCGGCAGCGGGCAATGTAGGCCGCCTCACCAAAGGAGTCGGTATAGACGACACCGTGGTAGGACGCGTCAGGCTGGCTGAAGATGGGGAAGCGCTGCGCGTGCTTCTTCCAGTCGAAGCGGCCGCTGTCGACGATGGCACCGCCAAGCGTGGTGCCATGGCCACCGATGTACTTGGTGAGCGAATGCACGACGATGTGGGCCCCATGCTCGAAGGGGCGGCACAGGTAGGGCGTGGCCACCGTGTTGTCGACGATGAGCGGCACGCCATGGCGCTCGGCCACCTCGGCCCAGCGCTTCAGGTCCACCACGTTGCCGGCCGGATTGCCGATCGATTCGCAGTAGAGGGCCCGGGTGTTGTCATCAATGGCGGCTTCCAGCGCATCCAGATCGTCGTGGTCCACGAAGCGGCACTGAATGCCCTGGTTGGGCAGGCTGTGCGCGAACAGGTTGTAGGTACCGCCGTACAGCTGGCTGGTGGAGACGATGTTGCTGCCCGGCGAGCACAGCGCCTGCAGCGCATAGGTGATGGCCGTCATGCCCGAGGCCAGCGCCAGCGCACCGACGCCGCCCTCCAGGGCCACCACGCGCGCCTCCAGCACCGCATTGGTGGGATTCATGATGCGCGTGTAGATGTTGCCGGGCACGGCCAGGTTGAAGAGGTCCGCGCCATGCTGGCTGTCGTCGAAGGTGTACGAGGTGGTCTGGTAGACCGGCACGGCGGCCGAGCGCGTGGTGGGGTCGCTGTGGTAGCCGGCGTGGATGGCGGCGGTGGAAAATTTCATGAGAGTCTCCATGAGATGAGTGCCCGGCAGACCGAAATACACCGGCCGGCCTCGCGCACTGGGGGCATTCTGTTGCCGCGTTGCCACAACCCGGTAGACTGCGGGATCCTGCCGTTCCCGTATTCCCGCCCGATGATATTGCAACCCGGTCGCCTTCGCCGCCGTCTGTCCCTACCGCTGGCTACCCTGCCCTGGGCCCTGGCCCTGCCGCTGGACGCCCAGGCGGTGCAGGATCTGCCCCTGGTCATGCCCCGGCTGCCCTGCACGCTCAACAGCTTTGCCGATGTCTCGCTGGCCGAGGCGCCCGCGCAGGTCACGTCGGTGCAGACCGAGGACATCAATGGCAAGGCGATGTGCCTGGTGCAGGGCGTCATCTCGCCGCAGATCCGCTTCATCGTGCGGCTGCCCGTGGCCGGCTGGACGCAGCGCTACCTGCAGACCGGCTGCGGCGGGCTGTGCGGCCGGCTGGCCATCCATTCCCCGCAGCGCGACTGCGCCTTCGAACGAGACGGCACGCTGGCCATGGCCTCGACCGACATGGGTCACACCAGCGGCGCCGGCGGCATCTGGGCAGCTGCCGACATGCAGCTGCGGGTGGACTTCGGCTACCGCGCCGTGCACGCCACCCGCCTCATCGCCGGCGAACTCATCCATCGCTATTATAGTCAGCCACCGAAGTACACCTATTTTTCGGGCTGCTCCGACGGCGGGCGCGAGGCGCTGATGGCCGTGCAGCGCTATCCGAAGGACTTCGACGGCGTGGTGGCGGGCGCCCCGTCTCTGGTGTTCACCATCCAGAACAGCATGTACCACGGCTGGAATGCCCGCATCGTGCAGCCCGACAGTGACCAGCCCGCCATTCGCGAGGACGACCTGCCGATCCTGCATCGCCGTGCGGTGCAGGCCTGCGATGCCGCCGACGGCACGGCCGACGGTCTGGTCAGCGACCCGACCTGCAAGGTCGATCCCTGGCAGTGGGTGTGCCCCGACAAGGCCGCCGATCCTTCCCGGGACATCATGAACGCGGGCAACTGCATCTCGCCCCGCACGGCCGCCGCCGTCGCCGAAGTCTAT
>CAUVLK010000125.1:0-7071 GCA_963552635.1 uncultured Lautropia sp.
CGAGGGCGCGCTCTTCGAGGGTGAGGCCGAGCAGCTCAAGGCCCTGAACCAGCGCCTGGCCAAGCGCAGCGGCCCGATCGTCAACCTGCAGGGCCTGACGCCCGCGCAGCTCAAGAGCGGCCAGCACTACGGCAACGAGATCCTGCTGGCCGAACGGTCCATCAGCATCAACACCGCCGCTGCCGGCGGCAACGCCAGCCTGATGACGATGGCCTGATCATCGTCACCCTCAAGGCGAAAGGCCACGCCCCTGCAGGGGCGTGGCCGGAAAGCCAATGGGCACGGAGTGGACGGCCCGCCAGACCGTGGCGGGCACGGTCCCAAAAAAAACCGGGCGCAAGGCCCGGTTTTTTCATGCTGGCTGAGTACCCGCCCGATCCCTCGGGCCGGTCATGGCCCAGGCGCTGTTTTTCAGTGCCGTATCTTCAGCACCGTTTCCTCAGCGCCGTTTCGGCGCCGGCGGCATGGCCTCCTCGAATTCGACGATGATCTGCTCGATGTCGGCACGGTGTGCGTGCAGCAGATCGACCAGCGATTTCTTCCGACGCGCCGGTCTGGCGGGCGCCTTCGTCACGGCCGGTGCCGGGGTGGATGCCAGCAGCTCCTTCAGCCCTTCCGGATACAGCGGGCAGTCGGCCCGGGTCTCCTCGGGCCGATGCCAGACGGCCGTGAAGTCCGTGCCATCGCTTTCCTTGCCCCGGATCACCTCCCGGGTATAGAAGGACGGATCCTCGAAGCGGGCATCAAAGACCAGCACGATCTCGTGGCGCGGCTCATTGCCGATCTTGAAACGGTTCTCCAGCGCGCCGATGAGGCGGACCTCGGCGATCTCCGCGCCCAGCTCCTCCTTCAGTTCCCGGGCCAGCGTCTGCGCGCCGGACTCGCCGAACTCGATGCCCCCTCCCAGCGGCCGCAGATACGCTCCGTTGCGGTACGGATCGTGCCCCCGCGCTACCAGGATCTTGCCCTCATGCCGGAACACACAGATGGCCACTGGCCGGACGACTTGTGCTGTCATGACGATTCCTTCAGTGAAGATGATGGCCGCGGAACCGGCCGAGTCTATCAAGGATTATCCCTTATTTGACGATATCCTCCACCGCTCCCGGCACCACCGGCAGCTCGGTGAGAAGCCTGATAGAGCATTGCAAGAACCATCAATTCTGATGCAGAATGACATCAAATCGAATGGAGCCTTCCGATGCGCACTACCGTCACGTTGGATGACGCACTTTACGAACAGGCGCTCGCTGTTGCCGACCCTGACATGGACAAGGCCGACCTCTTCCGGGAGGCCGTCAAGACCTTCGTCCGCATCCAGTCAGCCAAGCGTCTGGCCGCCTTGGGAGGCAGCATGCCAGAGATGCAGCTTCCGCCGCGGCACTCCCGTTCCGAGGATCCTTCATCCATCCACACCCAGCCTGCCACTTCTCGAAACGAAGATGGTTTTCCGTCGCTGCCATGACACGCACCATCCTCGTGGACAGCAGCGTCTGGGTTGATCATTTCAGGCATGGCAATGAAGCACTGACAACACTGCTTCACCAGGACCGTGTACTGATGCATCCCTTCGTCATCGGTGAAATCGCATGCGGCACCCCGCCTGATCGCACCCGAGTCCTCGCCTGGCTGGCCGAGCTGCGCAGCACCCAGATATGCAGTCTGAACGAGCTGATGGCCTTCATCGAACGCCATCGTCTCTACGGTCTGGGCTGCGGCCTTGTCGATCTGATGCTGCTGGCCTCGACCCTGATGACGGAGAACGCCCTGCTCTGGACGCTCGACAGAAGGCTGAACAGCCTCGCAGAACGATTTGGCATCGCTCACACTGTCCGCTGAGTCTTGCAACGCACAGCCCGTCCATTGCCCTCTACCTCCCCGACACCCCGACGCCCTGAACGATATCCTCCACCGCCTGCAGAACCACCGGCAGCTCGGTGAAACCCTCGCGGTCCAGGAAGTGGCCGGCGTCCGGCACCCGGTGCACCGTGCCGCCCAGGCGCTGCGCCAGCTGCTCGCTCACGGCCGGCGGCACCACATAGTCATTGGTGCTGATGACGTGATGCAGGACCGGCGACATGGCGTGAATCGTGGCCGCATCGACCTTCGCCCGGTCCGCATAGGCATCCACGTCGAAGCCATCCAGGGTGGAGAGCCCCGGGATCCGCCCCTCGAAGCCCGACACCAGCACGATGCCGCCCAGCCGCTTCGCACCGGACTGGCTGGCAAAATGCAGCACGCTGATGGTGCCCAGGCTGTGCGCCACCAGGATGGTGTGTTCATCCAACTGCCCGATGGCCTCGCGCATCGTGGCCTGCCAGCGGTCGAAGTCCGGGTGGCTGCTGTCCGGCATCCGCAGGCGGGTGGCCTGAATCCCCCGTTCCTGCAGCTGCGCTTCCAGCCAGGGGAACCAGTGCTCCTCCGGCGAAGCGTCGAAACCGTGGATGATGAAGACTCGCCAGGGCGTGTCTGCATCTCCCTTCACTCTTCTTTCAGCGATTGTCTGGTGGTCCAGTCGCGCTCCATCGGCAGCACCAAGGCCCGTTTTTCCAGAGCCAGCCTCCGCCCCCGCAGCATGCTGTGCTGATGCTGAAACAGCGGTATCCGTTGTGCCCCCTCCTGCCCCTCTCGCTTCTACTGTCGCGCAGGCAGCCATCATCACGCCGGTCCAGAAATCTCTTCTCGTCATGTCGCATCTTCTCCATCAACACGTGCCGGAGCATTGCAGCCTAAAGCATGACAGAATGTCAGGGTCAACCTCCTCTACATCCAGTCCATGAGAATCGGCGAACTTGCCATGGCCTGCCAAACCAGTGTGCGCATGCTGCGTTTCTATGAAAGACTGGGACTGCTTCACCCAGTACGCGCACCCAATGGCTATCGCCACTACCGGCCCGAGGATGCTGCCTATGTCCGCAAGGTGATGCTGCTGAATCAGGCCGGCCTGCCACTGAAGGACATCGCACTGCTGCATGATTGCCTCAACGATGCGCCGCAGGACTTCTGTGATGTGCTGCGCGGCAAGTTGCGGGCGCAGCTGGTGGAGATCGATACCCAACTCGAACGGCTGCAGGCCTCACGTACCTTGATCCAGCAGCTGCTGGCTGGCGAGGGCCGTACCGGCAACTGGAAAGGCTCCCGTCCGACCTCGAATCCGGCTGCCGGCGCGAACGCCTGAGTCATGCCCCACCGATGGCGTTACCATCGCCCCTCCTCTTCCCCGTACGGTCCCCCGGCCCGCGGCACCGCCCCTCTTTTCGAATCCCCATTTCATGGCAGCAGAAGGTTCCTCGTTCGACCTCATCCAGGTCGTCTCCCTGCTGGGCGCCGCCGTCATGGCCGTGCCCCTCTTCAAGCGACTGGGCCTGGGCTCGGTACTCGGCTACCTGGCCGCCGGCCTGGCCATCGGCCCCTACGGTCTGGCCCTGGTCACCGACTCGCACTCCATCATCCACATTGCCGAATTCGGGGTGGTGATGTTCCTGTTCGTCATCGGGCTGGAGATGAAGCCCTCGCACCTGTGGGGCCTGCGTCGGCAGATCTTCGGCCTGGGCAGCCTGCAGGTCGTCATCTGCGCCATCCTGCTCACCATCGTCGGCACCCTGTTCGGGGCCTCGTGGGAAGTGTCCTTCATCTGCGCCTCCGGCTTCGTGCTCACCTCCACTGCCATCGTCATGCAGGTGCTGGGGGAACGGCAGGAACTGGCCACACCACGCGGCCAGCGCATCGTCTCCATCCTGCTGTTCGAGGACCTGCTGATCGTCCCGCTACTGGCCCTCGTCGCATTCCTGGCACCCGGCACGCCTGATGGTGCCGCACACGCGACACCGCTGTGGCAGACCATCGGCATTGCCCTGCTCAGCCTGGCCGCCCTGGTGGCCGCAGGCCTCTGGGTACTCAACCCCCTGTTCCGCGTGCTGGCGGCCAGCCGCGCCCGAGAGGTCATGACCGCGGCCGCGCTGCTGGTGGTGCTGGGCGCCGGCCTGCTGATGGAAATGGGCGGCCTGTCCATGGCCATGGGCGCCTTCGTGGCCGGCGTGCTGCTGTCCGAATCGAGCTTCCGCCACCAGCTGGAAGCCGACATCGAGCCGTTCCGTGGCCTGCTGCTGGGCCTCTTCTTCCTGGGCGTGGGGATGTCGCTGGACCTGAAGGTGGTGGCCGGGAACTGGGGGATCATCGTCTCGGCCGTCATCGCGCTGATGGCCGCCAAGGGCCTGTGCGTCTATGGCGTGGCCCGCCTGGCCCGCAGCAACCACGCCGACGCGCTGGACCGGGCGCTATTGATGGCCCAGGGCGGCGAATTCGCCTTCGTGCTCTATTCCGCGGCCGCCAATGCCGGCGTCATCGACGCCACCGTCAACGCCAACATGACGGCCATCATCGTGCTGTCAATGGCCATCACGCCGCTCATCCTCATCCTGCACCGGCGCTTCGGCGCGACACCCGCCGAGACGCCCGAAGCCGACTCCTTCGATGAACACCATCCGATCCTGGTGGTGGGCATGGGGCGCTTTGGCCAGATCGTCAACAGCATGCTGCAAATGAGCGGCCACAACACCACCATCATCGACCTGGATCCGACCACCGTGGCCGGGTTCAACCGCTACGGCACCAAGACGCACTTCGGCGACGCCTCCCGTCCCGAACTGCTGCTGGCGGCCGGCATCGAGAACACCCGCCTGCTGGTGATCGCCATCGACAACCGCGAACAGGCGCTGTCCATCGCCCGCTTCGCCCGCGAGGTGAACCCCAACATCGACATCGTGGCCCGTGCCTACGACCGGCTGCACACCTTCGACCTCTACCAGGCCGGTGCCGACGAGATCGTGCGCGAGACCTTCGACGCCGCCATCCGTGCCGGCAAGCGTGCCCTGGAAAGGCTGGGCATGAGCCGCGACGACGCCGAGAAAGTCGGCAAGATCTTCTACCGCCACGACCGCCACGGCATGATCGAGCAGGCCCGCGTCTACGATCCCGCACAGGGCCCCTTCAAGAACAAGCAGATGGCCGAGCTGGTCAGGGCCCAGCGCCAGGACACCCGCGAGGCCATCCAGGCCGCCCTGCGCGGCGAAGAAGAAGAATGGCCGCATGGTGACGACTGAGCCGGTTGCCCCATGACCCGCACCGAGCGCCTGCTGGAGCTGATGCAGCGGCTGCGCCGCAGCCGGCAGCCGCTGCAGGCCCACACACTGGCCGAGCAGCTGGACATCAGCGTCCGCACCCTCTACCGCGACATCGAGACGCTGCGCCGCCAGGGTGCCGACATCGAGGGCGAAGCCGGCGTGGGCTACGTGCTGAAAAAGGGCGGCCCCACCCTGCCGCCCCTCATGTTCCGCGAAAGCGAGATCGAGGCCCTGGTGCTGGGGCTGCGCTGGGTGGGCCGCCACGCCGACCCGGCCCTGGCCGACGACGCCCGCTCGGCGCTCTCCAAGATCAGCGCCATTCTGCCGCCACGGCTGGCCCCCATCTTCGACGAGCAGGCGCTCTACCCTGTCGGCCGCCGGCCGGATGCCGAAAACGACGAGAACACCGTACTGCCCGTCGTGCGCGCCGCCCTGCGCGAGAACCAGCGCCTGCGTCTGGACTACACCGACGGCGAGGGCCACACCAGTCAGCGCATCGTCTGGCCACTGGCACTGAGCTACTTCGCCGAGACCCGGATACTGGCCGCCTGGTGCGAGCTGCGCCGGGACTTCCGCCATTTCCGCACCGACCGCATGAAGCGGGCACAGCCCGTCGGCCCCTGCCCGCTGCCCCGCCTGCGGATGCTGGCCGAATGGCAGCGCCACACCGGCATCGATCTCAGCCGGTTCGATCCGTGATCGTCCGTGGTCAGCTCAGGCGCATCGTGCTCCTGACAGAAACTGACAACGGCCTGGCTTACAGTGATGCCATCCCTACAGTGAAAAGGCCCGAGCGGTGGAGATCATGGGTTGCAAGCCCAACTTGATGGCGCCCTGGCTGCCCACCACCCTCGCGTTCAGGAAAGCACCATGAACATCGAGCAGATCATCCAGCGCCGTTACGGCACCAAGTCCTTCAACCCGAAGCAGAAAATCTCCCACGAAGATTTCGCCCAAATTCGGGCCGCCCTGCGCAACAGTCCGTCCAGCGTGAACGTCCAGCCTTGGCACTTCATCATCGCTGACGACGAAGCCGGAAAAGCCCGGGTCGCCAAGGCCACCGAAGCCTTTCCACTCAACACCCCAAAAATCACCAACGCCTCCCACGTCGTGGTGTTCGCCTCTCGCATCCATGCCGACGACGCCTTCCTGGCATCCGTGCTGGAACAGGAAGACAAGGACGGCCGCTACGCCACCCCCGAATCCAGAAGAGCCGGCGATGATGCCCGCCGCACCTTCCTGGACATCTATCGCAACGCCGTGAAAAATGAGGAACAGTGGCTGGCTCATCAGGTATACATCAACCTGGGTTTCACGCTGATGGCCGCCGCCGCCCTGGGCATCGACGCCGCACCGATGGCAGGCGTGGACCTGAAGGTGCTGGACGCCGAGTTCGACCTGCCTCGTAAAGGCTACAGAGCCGTGATTGTCGTCTCGTTCGGCTACCATGCCGACGACGACTTCAACGCCGCACTGCCCAAATCACGCCTGGAAGAGAACGTAATCTTTTCCCGGGCCTGATCCCAAAGCCGACGCCCCTCACGATCCAGGCGCTCATGGAGGGGATCAACAGCCTTGGCACCAGGCAAGCGCAAGAACAAACCTGTGCCGATAGGCGCCTTCTGCACGTCGACGTGAACGCCACTCCGCACGGCGCGCTCACGCCACCCGCAGATGCTTCACCAGCGCCTGGAACAGACGTGAGTCCGCCCGGCGGTTCGGGTAATAGAGGTGATAGCCGGGGTAGCTGATGGCCCAGTCCGCCAGCACCTCGATCAGCTCGCCACTAGCCAGCCGGTCGGCCACCACCTCGCGCGGAATCCAGAGCAGCCCCAGGCCGCCAGCCCCGCCCGCAACAGTAGACCGCCGCTGCTGGCAAAACGTACCAGCGGGCCGCCCTTCACCAGCCGGCCATCGGACGGATAGCCGAACAACCCGGCCCGCACCC
>CAUVLK010000126.1:0-7056 GCA_963552635.1 uncultured Lautropia sp.
CTGCTCAGCGCACCACCCGCGGGCAGCACGCCCGATACGGCATCCGGCACGGCACGGCCAGACGCCCCAGCCGCGCCCATCGTCTCCGCACGGCACGCGCGCCGGCATCGTGCCCCGGGTACCGAGACGGCGACCCACAAGCTGTTCGTGCTGGACACCAACGTGCTGATGCACGATCCCACCGCCCTCTTCCGCTTCCAGGAGCACGACGTGTTCCTGCCGATGATCACGCTGGAAGAGCTGGACGACCACAAGCGCGGCATGAGCGAGGTCTCGCGCCACGCCCGCCAGGTCAGCCGCAGCCTGGACGAGCTGCTGGCCGGCATCGAGGGCAGCATTGAGCAGGGCATCCCGCTGGACCGGCTGGGCCATTCCGACGCCACCGGACGGCTCTTCCTGCAGACCCGCGTGCTGGAAGCCCCCCTGCCCGAGGCGCTGCCCCCCGGCAAGGCCGACAACCGCATCCTGTCGGTAACGGCTGCATTGCGCCAGGTCTTTCCCGAGCGGCAGGTGGTGCTGGTGTCCAAGGACATCAACATGCGCATCAAGGCCCGCTCGCTGGGCCTGCCGGCCGAGGACTACTTCAACGACCAGGTCACCGACGACCTGGACCTGCTCTACAGCGGTTCGCTGGCCCTGCCGGCCGATTTCTGGCAGACCCATGGCAAGGACATGGAGTCCTGGCAGGACGGCGGCATGACCTATTACCGCATCCGCGGTCCGCTGGTGTCTTCCATGCTGCTCAACCAGTTCGTGTACCTGGAAGAAGACGGGGGCACGCCACTCTTTGCCCAGGTGCGAGAGCGCGAGGGCGACCGGGCCGTGCTGCGCGTGGTGCGCGACTACACCCAGGCGCGCCACGCCATCTGGGGCATCACCGCCCGCAACCGCGAGCAGAACTTTGCCCTGAACCTGCTGCTGGATCCGGACATCGACTTCGTAACGCTGCTGGGTCAGGCCGGCACCGGCAAGACGCTGCTGGCGCTCACTGCAGGGCTGGCACAGACGCTGGACCAGAAGCGCTTCACCGAGATCATCATGACCCGCGCCACCGTGCCGGTGGGCGACGACATCGGCTACCTGCCCGGTACCGAGGAAGAGAAGATGCAGCCCTGGATGGGCGCCCTGGAAGACAACCTGGAGGTGCTCAACCGCGGCAGTGCCGGTGGCGAATGGGGGCGTGCCGCGGCGGCCGACCTCATCCGCTCGCGCATCCGGGTGAAGTCGATGTCCTTCATGCGCGGTCGCACCTTCAACAACAAGTACCTGATCATCGACGAGGCGCAGAACCTCACGCCCAAGCAGATGAAGACGCTGGCTACCCGCGCGGGCCCCGGCACCAAGGTGGTCTGTCTGGGCAACATTGCCCAGATCGACACGCCCTACCTCACCGAGGCCTCGTCGGGCCTCACCTACGTGGTGGAGCGCTTCAAGGGCTGGAAGCACGGCGGGCACCTGACGCTGCAGCGCGGCGAGCGCTCGCGGCTGGCAGACTTCGCGGCGGAGGTGCTTTGACCCGGGCAACCAACGCGCCGAGCCCCCATGGCAGGCGTGGCGGTACGGTGCATGCACCATGCCCCGTACCCCCACGCCGCAGCAGCGGGCCCCATTTCGTTGCCGAAATACGACGCCACCCCGAAAGATCATATTTTGATACGAGCTTTACACCCATAGCGCCAGTTGTAAAGACCGGCTCTGGAAGCGGAAAAAGCGCACACACCACGACCACCGCTCTGCCGACGGAGCGCAATTCCTCACATCCGGGCCGGATTGTCCGGTGACAGAAAAACAACGCTTTCCTAAGATGGATGTTCCACCCGGAGCCCCATCCCATGGAACGTATCCTGCGCTCTCATCCCGCCGGCCAGGCCCCGCAATCAGGCCAACCCGCCCGTGCCGACAAGACCATCTACTCGCTGCAGGCGCTGCGCTTCATCGCGGCTGCACTGGTGGTCATCAGCCACATCCGCAACGAAGTGGGACTCACCCCCTTCGGCAGCAGTGGCGTTGACATCTTCTTCGTCATCTCGGGCTTCATCATCCACTACGTCACCCGGGACGGCGCGCCGCAGTTCTTCACCCGGCGGCTGATCCGCATCGTGCCGCTGTACTGGCTGGGCACGCTGGCCCTGGCCGCCATCGCGCTGAAGGCGCCCGGCATGCTCAATCACGCCAGCCTGGACATCGACAAGCTGCTGGGCTCGCTCTTCTTCATCCCCGTGTGGAACGAGAGCATCCAGTATCACATGCCGCTGCTGACGCTGGGCTGGTCGCTGAACTACGAAATCCTCTTCTATCTGGTGTTCTTCATCGCCCTGAAGATCTCGCACCAGCACCGCCTGCTCATCAGCTCGCTGCTGCTGGTGGGGCTGACTGCACTGCATCCCTACGCTGCCCCGGAATCCGCCCTGGCCTTCTGGAGCGATGCCTATGTGATCGAGTTCATCTACGGCATGCTGCTGGCCCAGCTGCTCTCCAGCACCCGCTTCATCGAGCACGCCAGGCTGCCGATGCTGACGGCGGTGGGCGGTCTGCTGATCTACACCTGGGCACTGCTGCCCGACACGGGCCTGGTCACGCAGGAGATGGCGCTGGACAAATGGGTGCGCGTGGTGGTCATCGGGCTGCCCAGCACCGCGCTGGTGGTGCTGACGCTGGCCTGCGAGCAGGCCTTCCGGAAGCTGGGCCAGCCCGCCAAGGCCACCATCGACTTTCTGGGTGAGCTGTCCTACCCCATCTACATCTTCCACATCTACGTGATGGGGGCCGTCAAGCGCCTGGGCGCGCTGCAGTTCAGCCTGCCCGTCTACTCGGCGATCGTGTTCGCCGCCACACTGACGGTGGCTGCTGCGGTGTACGTGCTGTACGAGAAACCGGTGCGTGCCTTCCTGAGCCGCCACCTGCTGCACGGCAAGGGCGGCAACAAGGACAAGGGAAGCCAGCACCCGCCGCGGGCGGCCATGCCCCTGGCGGGCTGAGCAACCTGCCGCTGGTGACAGATCCGCTGGCAGGCTGAACGAGCCCCGCCAGCGTACCGAACAAGCTGTTGCCGGCGGCCATGCCGTGCGCTGAGCGACCAGCCGCCCGCGAACGGGTCCCGCAGGCGCTGCACCACCTGATGAACGAAGCACCGGGCCGAAACCCCATCGGCCCGGTTGTCTTTGGGAAAGCGGAAACGCCTTCTTCTGTACGTCCCCGACCAGGGGCCGCCTCGACGCCTCAGCTCGCGGCGAAGTTCTCGAACTTGGTGTACTGGCCCTGGAAGGCCAGCGTGACGGAGCCGATCGGGCCGTTACGCTGCTTGCCGATGATGATCTCAGCCATCCCCTTGGTCTCGGCGTCAGGGTCGTAGCGATCGTCGCGGTGGATGAAGAAGATCACGTCAGCATCCTGCTCGATCGAGCCCGATTCGCGCAGGTCACTCATGATGGGCTTCTTATCCTGGCGCTTCTCCACCTCCCGCGAGAGCTGCGACAGCGCGATGACGGGACACTTCAGCTCCTTGGCCAGCGACTTCAGCGCCCGCGAGATCTCACCCACCTCGGTGGCGCGGTTCTCTCGGCCGCCCGGGTTGGCCCCCGTCATCAGCTGCAGGTAGTCGATGACGATGAGCCCCAGGTGGCCGTACTGACGCGCCAGGCGTCGGGCACGGGCCCGCAGCTCGAAGGGATTGAGCGCCGGCGTCTCGTCGATGAACATCGGCGCATCCTGCATCTTGCCCATGGCGTCGGTCAGCCGGATGAAGTCGTCCTCGGTCAGCCGGCCGGTACGCAGCCGCTGCTGGTCGATGCGCCCCGTGGAGCCGATCAGACGCATCACCAGCTGCTCGGCGCCCATCTCCATACTGAAGACCGCCACCGGCAGCTTCTCGTGCACGGCCACGTGCTCGCCAATGTTGAGCGCAAAGGCCGTCTTACCCACCGACGGGCGGGCCGCCACGATGATCAGGTCGCCAGGCTGCATGCCGGAGGTCATCCGGTCCAGGTCCACGAAACCGGTGGCAATGCCGGTGATCTCGCTGGGGTTGTCGCGGTTGTAGAGCTCGTCGATGCGCTGGAAGACCTTGCCCGACAGCGGACCGATGTGCTGGAAGTCGTTGCGCTTCTTGCCGCTGTCCTCGGCAATCTTGAACATCTCGGCCTCAGCCGCGTCCAGCACCTCGTTCACCGGGCGCCCCTGGGCGTTGAAGGCCTCGGTGGCGATCTGGTCGGAGACGGCAATCAGCCGACGCAGCACGGCCCGGTCACGCACCATCTCGGCGTAGTGGCGGATGTTGCTGGCCGAGATGACGGCATTGGACAGCATCGCCAGGTACTGCTCGCCGCCGGCATCCTCCAGCCGGCCGGACTGCTGCAGCGCGTCCTTCACGGTCAGCGCATCGGCCGGTCGGCCGGCACGCAGCAGATTGGAGATGTGCTGCCATATCATCCGGTGATCATGCCGATAGAAATCATCATCGGTGATGATGTCGGCAATGTCTTCCCAGGTGCCGTTGTTCAGCAGCAGCCCGCCCAACACCGATTGCTCGGCCTCGATCGAATGCGGCGGCAGCCGCAGTTGTGCAATCTCGCTATCCATGGAATGCAAGCCTTTCGGTGACGGAAGAAGCCGGAAACGGCTCCGGACAGGGGACCCCGGACACGCAAAAATCAAAGCGGGGCGACCCCGCAAAGGGACGCCCCGCTTTTCTGTACGGCTGGATGGCCATGGACCTGAACAGGCCTCTTGACCATCGATCGGACCTCAAGCCAACCTGCCGGGGCAAGCGCCCCGGGAACTGGCCGGGCATGAGCCCGACACGGCGATCAGGCCGTCTCGCCCACCACGTTGATGGTGATGTCGACCAGCACGTCGGTGTGCAGGGCAACCTGCACCGGGTGCTCGCCGATGGTCTTGATGTGACCTTCCGGCATGCGGATCATGGACTTCTGCACGCTGGCGAAGCCGGCCTTGTGCAGGGTCTCGGCCACGTTGGCGTTGGTGACCGAACCGAACAGGCGGCCATCGACGCCGGCCTTCTCGTTCAGCGAGAACTGGCGACCGGCCAGCTTTTCGCCTTCAGCCTGGGCTGCGGCCAGCTTCTCGGCCTGCAGGCGCTCCAGCTCGGCACGACGGGCCTCGAACTCGGCCACGGCGGCCTGGGTGGCACGACGGGCCTTGCCCTGCGGGATCAGGAAGTTGCGGGCATAGCCATCCCGGACGCGGACGACATCGCCCAGCTGACCGAGGTTGACGACTTTCTCAAGCAAAATAATCTGCATCATGTGCTCCTGCCGGGTCGCGCACCGCCATCACGGAGATGGCGGCAGGTTGCGGCCCCGCGATGGGGTATCAGTGGTTGTCGGTGTAGGGCATCAGGGCCAGGAAGCGGGCACGCCGGATGGCGACGCCCAGCTGACGCTGATAGTGAGCACGGGTGCCGGTGAGGCGAGCAGGAATGATCTTGCCCTGCTCGGTCACGAAGTCCTTCAGCGTGTCGACATCCTTGTAGTCGATCCATTCCACCTTCTCGGCCGTGAAACGGCAGAACTTCTTGCGCTTGAACAGGGCGGACTGGGCGGGACGTTTGGGTTTGCGGTCTTTGCTGCCGCGACGGAAACCAACCATGATGAAACCTCTTGAGAGTTTGTTCAGTACTGATCGATGCGTGTCAGGTGCAGGCAGACGATGCGGGTGCTCTTGCGGGCCTGGGCCAGGAAACCGCTGACGCTCAACCGGGTGCCGGGGTCGATCTCGACCAGCCGGTGGGCCACGTCACCGATGGCGACGGCCTGGACCCGAAGGTTGACGCGACGGTCGATACCGGCTTCGGGCAGGATGGATTCGTGGGTGAGCACGCATTCCACCACCGGAACGCCCGACAGGTTGTAGCGCAGCGTCTCGCGCTCCGAGAGGATGGCGGTCAGCTCCAGATGATTCCGGGCCGGAACGGATGCTTCCGGATGATCATCGGCCGGGGCTGGCACCACAGGGTCTCGGGCTGCCTGCTGCACACGCGCTGCCGATTACTCGGCTGCCTTGCCTTCGGCCGCTGCAGGGGCCTCGGAGCTGCCCGCCTTGCGGGACTCTTCCTTCTGCAGACGCTTGCTCATGACGGACGGGCCGGTCTCGGCCTTGTCCATCCGCACCACCAGGTGGCGCAGCACGGCGTCGTTGAAGCGGAAGGCATTCTCGATCTCGCCCAGCGTGTGCTGGTCGCACTCGACGTTCATCAGCACGTAGTGCGCCTTGCCGATCTTCTGAATGGGATAGGCGAGTTGCAGCCGGCCCCAGTCCTCGACCCGGTGCATCTTGCCGTTGGCGCCTTCGACCATCTGCTTGTAACGGTCGATCATTGCAGGCACTTGTTCGCTCTGGTCCGGATGGACCATGAAGACGATTTCATAATGTCGCATGGATTACCCTTCTGGATTTCCGTGGGAAGAAAGCCACCGGCCCGGCTTGCACCGACACCGTGTGGCAAGGAACCCGTGATGATATCCGGTATCCGGGGAAAACCCAAACGCCCTAGACGGCTCCCAGCAACTGTCGATATTTCAGACGTCCGGCCTCGGCGATGTACTCGGACATGGCGTCCTCACGCGCCAGGCCCGACAGGGCCTGCCAGGCATCCCAGCGCGAGCGGGCCTCGAAGTCGGAGAACCCCGGACGGGCGCCCGAGGCGTTGCCGGACGTGGCCTGCATGAAGAGCGCGTACAGGCGCAGCTGCATGATGCGCCCAGGCTGCACGCTCAGGTCGTGCACATCCTGCTGCGCCTTGCGAAACGCGTCCTCCAGGCTGGACATGACGTAACCTCCGGTCATGCGATGTCCGCTCCTTGAATGATGATCGATCACTGTGCGGCCGTCTTTCGGGCACCTGCAACCGGCGCCCGGCGGACAGGAAAGACAGGCCACGCAGACAATGGCGGTGTCGGCCTTCCGGCCAGCCGCCACCTCCTCGGACATCCTACGTCCGGCACCGCATCGTGCCGATTGGGGATATCCCCTGTTTGTTGCCAGTCTGTCTCATTTCCCCGACCGCCTTGCCCGCTTTCCGATTTCCGCTGACTGCTG
>CAUVLK010000127.1:0-7050 GCA_963552635.1 uncultured Lautropia sp.
CCACGGCCGAGACGCCCGCCACCATCGGGATGGCAAACAGCAGGTACAGGTGAAAGACCCGTTGCAGGAAGTGCTGCGTGACGGCCTCGCCCTCATCGGCCCACAGCCGCAGCACCATCGGGGTCACGGCGCCGGTGAACGCCGTCACCAGCACGGCGCCGATGTAATCGCACAGGTTGTACGGTGCCGAATAGACGCCCAGCCAGGCCGAGCCCAGCATGCGCTGGATCAGCACCCGGTCGCCCAGGCTCAGCATGACCGACGACAGCTCCATGGCCACCAGTGGCAGGCTGAAGCGCAGCAGCGTCTTCAGGAAGGGGGCAGAGAAGTCGCGTACCGACCAGGGCTCGCGCCGGAAGAACCAGCGTGCCAGCACCACCAGACACAGCGTCTCGGCCACGATCTGCGCGCCGTAGAAGCCCCACAGCGTGGTGGAGACGTAGAGCAGTGTCACCAGCATCAGGGCCAGGCCCAGGTAGCGCTGGATGACCGAATACAGCGACAGCACGCCGCTCAGCTCGCGGGCGCGCAGCTGGTTGACCACGGCGCTGGACAGGCACTGCAAAAGCGCCAGCGGTGCCACCAGGTACAGCAGGTTGCGGCCCTGGGGACCGGAGGTGAAGAGGGAGTCGGGCAGCAGGGTGATGCCCAGGCTCCAGAGGAGGGCGGCCAGCGTGCCGAAGCCCGCCAGCCCCACGTAGACGGTGGCCTCGTACTGCGGCAGCGTCCAGGCGGACTGGCCGGCGCGCACCTCGCTGTAGAAGCGCAGTGCTGCCTGCTGCAGACCCAGCTTGCCCACGGCGGCGGTGGCGGTCACCAGCACGCCGATCAGGCTCATCATCCCGTAGTCGGCGACCGGGAAGATGCGCGTGAGAAACGGAAACGAGACGATGCTTGCCAGCGTGACGAGCAGGCTGGCAAGCGAGTAGCGCGAGAAGTGGGCGGCCAGCCGGCTCAGCATGGCCGGCACCCCGTGTCCATCGTCATCCCTGCCGCAGTCCGTCCAGTCGAACCAGAATGGTGTTGGTCACCTGCGAGATCTGATCCAGCGAGGCGTCCAGCGAGGCCATCCGGCGCTCCATGTCCTGCAGCCGGGCGGACTTCGAGGCGCTGGGATTGTCGGCCACGGTGACCGAGGTGCGCCATTCGTCTTCCATGTCCTGAAGCGTGTTGTCCACGTCGGTCAGGGTCACGCGCGTCTTCTCTTCCACGTAGGCCTGCGTCAGCAGCCGCTCGCACAGGATGTTCACCTGGCGGGGATTGCCGTCGGTGGCCTGCTGGATGCGCTCGATCGCTTCGGCGTCGAACGGGGTGTCACCCTGCCAGCCGGCCTGCTGCATCCGTTTCTGGATGTACTGCGGCACTTCCTCGGGCGTCAGACCGTCGATGTGGTCGGTGACGAGGAAGCGCTGGCGCAGGGCGTCCAGACGGGGCGTGGCCAGACGTGCACGCAGCACCGGCTGCGCCACCAGGAAGATCTGCAGCAGCAGGTTGCCGTTGAGCTGCATGTCCGACAGCAGTCGCACCACTTCCAGTGCATCGTCCTCGAGGTTGTGGGCCTCGTCGATGACCAGCAGCAGCCGGCGGTTGGCCTGGACTTCACCCAGCAGGTATTTCTGCAGCGTGCGCAGCAGCTGCGCCGTGTCGGCGTCGGCCGGCACGTCCAGTCCCAGGGCGGCAAAGATCTGCAGCAGCAGCGAATGGCCGTTGGCACGCGGCGTGGCGATGGTGAAGACCTGGATGCCCGCGTCGGGCAGGCGGCGGCTGACGTTCTGCACCAGCATGGTCTTGCCGCAGCCCGGGGCGCCGGTCAGCAGCACCAGCCCCTCACGCTGATACAGCCCGTACTTCAGCGTGTTGACTGCGCGCTGGATGGCCTCGCTGTTGAAGAGGAAGCGCAGGTGCGGATTCAGTCGGAACGGCTTGGACTTCAATCCGAAAAATGATTTGTACATGCTCAGTATCCGTAGTAAGCGGGTGCTTTGGGCTGTACGGGGGCCTTGTTGAACAGCAGGCCGACAGCCTCGCAATTCTCAAGCTGAAGCAACGACTCGTTGACGGCACTGCGCGGCGTCTCGCCGGCAGCAACCACCAGCATCACCTGCCCCACCAGGGCCGACAGCGAGCGGGTCTCGGTGACGGGCAGCAGCGGGGGCGTATCGAAGACGATCACATGGTGCGGCAGCATGGTCTTGAGCCGTTCGACCAGCTGCGCCATGTTGTTCGAGGCCAGCAGATCCACCGGACGATGATTCAGGTGGCCGGCCGTCATCAGCGACAGTCCGGGCACGGAGGTTTCGTGCAGCAGTTCGCTGATGGGGATCGTGGGGTCTTCCAGGTAATCGGTCAGGCCGACCTCGTCGGGGATGTCCAGCTGCAGCGTGTTGGAGACGCTGGGACGCGCGATGTCGGCATCGATCAGCAGCACCGGGTGTTCGCCCCCGATGGCGATGCTGATGGCCAGGTTGATGGCCGAGAAGGTCTTGCCCTCGCTGGGCAGCGAGCTGGTGATCATGATCAGCCGGCCGTTGCCCACCACGGGGCGCAGGCGGCCAAAGGCGTTGTCCAGCAGGCGCCGCTTCACCAGACGGAACTCCTGGTGAATCTTGGAGGTTTTGTCGTCCGGCACCAGGAAGCCGCGTCCCTTCAGGTAATCGAAATCCAGCTGGATGACGGGACGGCCGGAAGCGGAGATGCGCCCGGTACTGGCAGGGCTGTTTCCGCCATGCGTGGTGCCGGTGGCGGCGCCGTCGGGCGTGCCGTCTTCCCGGTCTGCAGAACCCTGGTCCAGTGCGTGCGGGAACGTGCTGCCGGTCGAGGCCTGGGTGTCGATCCTGGCACCACCTGCCGCCGTGTCCAGCTGGCCGTTGACCTGCTCGCCGCGCTCACGGGCTTGCCGCAGTGCTTCGGCGCGGGCGATGTCGGCCCGGATGCCGGCGGCCATCGCTTCCTCGGCCTCGGCCGAGGAAGCCATCAGCGTGGCGCTGCCCTGACTCAGCGTCCGCGGTGTGGTCGTGCTGGGGGTGATGGTGGTGGTGGGCGTGATGGTGGTGTGCTGGTGAAGCGGCCGGGACGGATTCTGGTCCACCAGCTTCTGCATGGCCCGCTGAACGAGTCGCTTGTTCATGACATCACCTTCTGCTGGGTGTGTTGTGCGGTGGGTGCCGGTGCTGCTTCGCTGGATTGGCCTGCATCAATCACGTAGATGAGGATCAGCACCACGAACACCAGCGTGTAGCCGACGAGGGTGGCGGTGAACCGGAACGACTGCTTGCGGGCCAGCTTCTGGGCGGCTTCATCACGATAGCGGGTGATGGCACCGAAGAGAGGCACCTTGGTGGCGGCCTTCAGCGCGTTGGGCTCGTAGAAGGCCGGATTGGCCAGCTCGCGCACCAGTGCAACGGCCAGGCCCAGCACCAGCGACACCGCGAAGAAGATGCCCAGCAGCAGCGGCCGGTTGGGCGAGACCGGGCGCGGGCTCACGCGCGGGGGATCGACCACGCGGAACTCGCGCGTGCCGGTGTTTTCCTCGATGCTGCCGGCCAGACGGGCGGCATCACGACGCTGCAGCAGCTTCTCGTAGTTCTGCTTGTTGGAGTCGTAGTCGCGGTTGAGCTGGATGTACTCGGCCTCGACCTTCGGGATGGCCAGCGCGATCTCGCGGGCACGCTTGGCCTGCGCCTCGGCCTCGGCCACACGGGCGGCCAGCGAGGCGACCTTGGCGTCAGCCTCGGCCATGGCGATGGACATCTCCTGGTACAGCCGGTTGGGGATCTTGCCCCGCCCCGGGCGCGAATCCACCGGCCGCTGCGCTTCCTTCTGCAGCTGGACTTCCAGCTCGCGGATGGAATGGCGGGTGTTGATCACGTCCGGGTGTGCGTCGGTGTAGCGGGTCAGCAGGTCGTCCAGGCGCTTGCGGGCCGATTCCAGGCGGCGCTCGGTCTCGCTGCCGCCCCCGTCGGCCTGGCCGCCGCCCACCGGCACGTACTCGGGAACGGCTTCCAGGCGGGTGCGGATGGCGGTGCGCGAGTTGACGGCCTGACGGTATTCGAGGCGGGCCGTCTGCAGCTCACGCTGGATGTCGGCCGAGCGGGCCACGTAGTCCTGCGCGAGGTTGGGCATCACCTCGATGTGCTTGATCTTGAATTCCTTGAGCGCGGTCTCGGTCTGCAGCAGCAGGTCCCGGGCCTTGGCGATCTCCTGGTCGATGAACTGCACCGCCTGCTGGGTGTCGGCGGTCTTGCCGGTGCGAGTGGACTTGACGAACAGGTCCAGCAGCATCGTCACCACCTTCAGCGCCGTTTCCCGGGACTGGTTGCGGTACTCGATGCTGTAGAAGTTGGTGCCGCCCGCCGGCTTGAACTGGATGTTCTTCTCCAGCGTCTGCATCAGCGCCTCACGCCCCTTCTGGGTCTGCACATCGTGGTCCATGCCGGTGGCCTGGACGATGGCTTCCAGGTTGGGGCGGCTGACCAGCGTGCGGGCCATCATCTGGATCTGGCCCTGCATGTCGGGCTGCACGGTCATGCCCTGCATCAGCGGCTGCAGGATCGACTTGGTGTCGACATAGGCACGTGCCGTGGCCTCGTAGTTGCCGGGCAGCACCACGGTGATGATGATGCCGAGCACGCCGGTGATGAGCATGGCCACCAGACCTGAGACCCGGTACTTCCACAGGCCGGACAGGTAGGTTTTGTAGGACTTCAGGAGGTCAAGCATGGAATTCTGTGCAGAAGATGCTTTGTCGCTTCGGACAGTATGCGCGGCCGAGGCGGCCGGGCGCCATGCGGGGGCTGCCCGGCGGCCAGCCGGACGTTACAGCAGGCTTTCCGGGATCATGATCGAGTCGCCCGGGGCGATCTCGACGTTGGCGCTGGGGTCGCCGCGCTTGAGCAGGTCTTCCAGCCGGACACGGTACTGCTTGTTGTTCTCGATGGCGCGGATCAGGATGGCCTGGTTGCCGGCCGCCTTGCGGGTGAGGCCGTTGGCCTTGGTCATCACGTCCAGCAGGGTGATGCCGTTCTGATAGGGCACGGCGCCCGGGCTCTGGGCCTGGCCGATGACCCGGACCACCGACAGCGGGTCACCCACGATCTTGGTCACGACCACCG
The DNA here is from genome assembly GCA_963552635.1 of uncultured Lautropia sp. Classification (GTDB taxonomy): domain Bacteria; phylum Pseudomonadota; class Gammaproteobacteria; order Burkholderiales; family Burkholderiaceae_E; genus Lautropia. The sequence goes on from CAUVLK010000127.1 coordinate 5,112, forward strand.
AGACGCTGGGGTCGCGGATGTAGGTGGACAGCTTTTCCTCGATCTCGCGGCCCAGCACTTGGGGCGTCTTGCCCACGGCCACGATGTCCTTGATCAGCGGTGCGGTGATCTTGCCGTCGGGGCGCACCGGGACCTTCACCGACAGGTCGGGGTTGCGCCAGACCTTCAGGTCCAGCTCGTCACCGGGGCCGATCTGATAGACGTAGTTGTGCTTGGGGGCCTTGTCGGGCGCCGGCGGCAGGGAACTCATGTTGGCACAGGCGGCCAGGAAGCTGGCCAGTACCAAGGCTGACAGGGAACGTATCGTGGTCATGGCGAAAAGGGCGGTTGTGTTACAGAAAACCTGTGCCGGTCTGGCGGGGAGCCTGGGGCGCTGCCGGTCGAAGGGCCGGCCACGCATACGGGAAACGACGGCCAGACTGTTACTCTAGCGTGGACCCGGGGCGCCATTCCATCAGAATGATCGGCTCAATGTGATCTATAGCCGTAACTTTTGATTCAAACTCGTATCCATTTGTGAATTAGTCGTCAGTCTCCTTGTCTGGCGACAGGTGCCGCGCGGGCTGGGGGCGTGCGTCGACGCCTTACCAGCTATTGTGCAAGGAAATGTAGATTCGATTTACACATGTCGTTGAATCGCATCACTGTCGATAATAATTACTAAAATGGCGTGCATCGTGGCCGAAAGCGGCCCGGGGGATACCCGAATGAGCATGCAAGAGCCTGCTTCATGGCCGTCTGCCCAGTATCATCAGCATCTTGCCGAAGGTAAGCCAGCTGCCCGGTCATCGCCATGCCGATCCGGATTGATGGGGTCTGTCCCTGATGTTTCGGGTAGGTCGGGGTGTTGGTAACACGGGGGGCTGTTGCGGGCAGGTGTCGTTTTGTGCAGACAGTCGACAGGGCGTCCGTTCGGGCCGGGCAAGGTCGCCCGGGTCGTTGCCGGCGGGCTGCTGTTCCCTGGGACCGATGCCCAGGGCCGGGCCAGACAGGGTGATCGAGGAGAGCATCGCGTGACCATGGACAGCATCGAGAAGCTCGCGGCGCAATCTCAGGCCGCGGTGCCGGGGAAGGCGGGCGATGGCTTTTCCGCCTACCAGCGTTTCAGCCGCGCGGAATGGGCTGGCCTGCGCTCCAGCACGCCGCTGACGTTGTCCGAGTCCGAGCTGATCGCCCTGCGTGGCGTCAACGACCAGGTCTCGCTGCCTGAGGTGGTGGAGATCTACCTGCCGCTGTCACGGCTTCTGAACCTGCACTTCCGTTCGGCCAAGGCGCTGTCGGGCGTGTGTGACGACTTCCTGGGCCGACCGGTGGGGGCGCGCCCCTACGTGATCGGCATCGCCGGCAGTGTGGCGGTGGGCAAGAGCACCTTCGCGCGCGTGCTGCAGGCGCTGCTGGCCCGCTGGCCCGATCACCCCCGGGTGGCACTGGTCACCACGGACGGCTTCCTGCATCCCAACCGGGTGCTGCAGGCGCGTGGCCTGATGAAGCGCAAGGGCTTCCCGGAGAGTTACGACCGCAAGCGGATGATCTCCTTCCTGGGGGCGCTGAAGGCCGGTGAGCCGGTGGTGGAAGCGCCGGTGTACTCCCACCAGGCCTATGACATCGTGCCCGGTGAGATGCAACGGGTCGAGCAGCCTGACATCCTCATCTTCGAGGGGCTGAACGTGCTGCAGACCTGGGGGGCAGAGCGCAGTGCCGGCACGCCCCAGGCCAGCGTGGTGGTGTCCGACTTCTTCGACTTCTCCATCTACGTGGATGCTGCCGAGGCCGACATCGAGCGCTGGTATCAGCATCGCTTCCTGTCGCTGCAGCAGACGGCATTCCGCCGGTCGGACTCCTATTTCCATCATTACCAGCACCTGTCGCAGGACGAGGCGATGAAGGTGGCCAGCGACATCTGGCGCGAGATCAATCTGCGCAACCTGCGCGAGAACAT
>CAUVLK010000128.1:0-7038 GCA_963552635.1 uncultured Lautropia sp.
AGGGCCTTGGAGGCCTTGGCCGACTGCACGCCGTTGGCGCAGACCAGCAGGATGGGCTTGCTGGCATCCACGCCGGCCGCGAAGGTCTGCACCTTGTCGGGCATGACGTGGCGGGCGCCCGGCAGGTGGCCGGCGCGGAAGTCGCGGTCATCGCGCAGATCGGCCACCTGGGCCCCTTTCTGGTTGATGAGCTGGGTGGCCGCAAGCGCCCCCAGGGCCGTGCCGCCGCCCCCGCGGATGGCCTGCCAGAGCAGCATGCCGCCCGATGCCAGGGCGATGATGATCAGAAAGACATTCTGGCTGATGAAGTTCACGAGGTCCGCCTCTGAAAAATAGGCGAGAATTATAGCTTTCCCGCCTCGGAGTCACGCCATGACCCATAAACTCGTGCTCATCCGCCACGGCGAAAGCCAGTGGAACCTGGAAAACCGCTTCACCGGCTGGACCGATGTCGATCTGACCGACAATGGCCGTCAGGAAGCCATCCGCGCCGGCCAGCTGCTGAAGCAGGAAGGCTACGATTTCGACCTGTGCTACACGTCCGTGCTGCGTCGCGCCATCGGCACCCTCTGGACGGTGCTGGGCGAGATGGACCGGATGTGGCTGCCCGTCACGCACAGCTGGCGCCTGAACGAGCGCCACTACGGCAACCTGCAGGGCTGGAACAAGGCCGAGACCGCCGAGAAGTACGGTGAGGATCAGGTGAAGATTTGGCGTCGCGCCTACGCCATCGCTCCCCCGCCGCTGGCCGAGGACGATCCCCGTCTGGTCGAGCAGCTCGACAACCCGCGCTATGCCGGCGTGCCGCGCGCCGAGCTGCCCCGCACCGAGTGCCTGAAGGACACGGTGGCCCGCGTGCTGCCCTTCTGGAACGAGACCATCGCCCCGTCCATCAAGTCGGGCAAGCGCGTGATCATCGCCGCCCACGGCAACTCGCTGCGCGCCCTGGTCAAGCACCTGGACGGCATCTCCGACGACGACATCGTCGAGCTGAACATCCCGACGGCCCGTCCGCTGGTCTATGAGCTGGACGACAACCTGAAGCCCGTCCGCCACTACTACCTGGGCAACCAGGCCGAGATCGAGGCCGCCATGGCCGCCGTGGCCAAGCAGGGCAGCGCCAAGAAGGGCTGATCCCCGGCTGATCCCCTTCCCCGGGCCGTCCCGTGACGGCCCCGGCCCTGCCTTCAGTCAGGAATTCGACACCATCGGTTGCAACCGGTGGTGTCGTTTTGCATTCTGCGCCGGTATACTGAAAGATTCATCGGCGCCGCTTCGGGGAAAGACCCAGGCCCTCCCGCGTCCAGTCCCTTCTCCCGACCGGTGACGAGCATGCAGCCCGGGCCTGCCCGGTCTGCCCGTTTTCTGCTGACCCGGCGGGAAGCATCCGCCGGGTGGCCTGCAGCGTTTCCTGCAGCATCGTCTGCCAAAAGGATCCCATCCTTCATGTCCAATCTCAGATCTGCCCGCCTCGTCGGCATCGGTGCCATCGCCGGCATTGCGCTCAGCCTGGGCCTTTCCGCACTGGCCGAACGCGGCAACACCGGCCGCAATGTCCTTCCGCTGGACGAGCTTCGCCAGTTCAGCGAAGTCTTCGGCACCATCAAGGCCTACTACGTCGAGCCCGTCAAGGACAACAAGCTGATCACCGACGCCATCAGCGGCATGCTCACCGGGCTGGATCCGCACTCGGCCTATCTGGACGAGAACGCCTTCAAGGAACTGCAGGTCAACACCCAGGGCGAGTTCGGCGGCCTGGGCATCGAGATCGGCACCGAGGACGGCTTCATCAAGGTGGTCTCGCCCATCGAGGGCACCCCGGCGTCCAAGGCCGGCGTGAAGGCCGGTGACCTGATCATCAAGATCGGCGACACCCCCACCAAGGACATGCGGCTGGAAGAAGCCGTCAAGATGATGCGCGGCAAGCCCAAGAGCCCCATCACCCTGACGCTGCAGCGCAAGGGCGTGCCCGAGCCCATCGTGCTCACCATCGTGCGCGACATCATCCAGGTGCAGTCGGTGCGCAGCAAGCTGCTGGAACCGGGCGTGGGCTACATCCGCATCTCGCAGTTCCAGGAACACACCGTCAACAACCTGGTCAACCACCTCGAACAGCTGGCCAAGCAGAGTGGCGGCACGCTCAAGTCCGTGGTGCTGGACCTGCGCAATGACCCGGGCGGCCTGCTGCACGGCGCCATCGGCGTCTCGGCCGCCTTCCTGCAGCCGGGCATGGAAGTCACCTCCACCGACGGCCGCACCGACGACGCCAAGCGCAGCTTCTACGCCAGCCCGCAGGACTACATGACGGGCAGCGGCAAGACCGACCGCATCTCCTCGCTGCCGGCCTGGACCAAGACCGCCAAGATGGTGGTGCTGGTCAATGCGGGTTCGGCCTCGGCCTCCGAGATCGTGGCCGGCGCCCTGCAGGACCACAAGCGCGCCGTCGTGCTGGGCACGCAGACCTTCGGCAAGGGCTCGGTGCAGACCATCCTGCCGCTGGCCGGCCAGAAGACGGCCATCAAGCTCACCACGGCCCGCTACTACACGCCCAACGGCCGCTCCATCCAGGCCCGGGGCATCGTGCCCGACTACGTGGTGGAAGAGTCCGCCGATGGCGACATCAACGGCTTCCGCATCCGCGAGGCCGATCTGCAGCGCCACCTGAGCAACGACCGAGACACCACGCCGGAAGTGAAGTCCTCGGCGCCCTCCTCGGCCGACCAGGAACGGCTGAAGAACTACAAGCCCATCGAGCTGGGCGTGCCGGCCAACGACTTCCAGCTGCAGCAGGCGCTGAACTACCTGAACGGCAAGACCATCCAGAAGGCACCGCCGGTGCAGGGCGTGGTCGATGGCAAGTCGACGGACGGCAAGGGCAACGACGGCAAAGCTCCGGGCGCCACCAAAGCCCAGGATGCTGGCACCAAGGCCAAGGGTGACGGCAAGTCCGACAAGGCCCCCACCGGCAAGTAAGCCGCAAGGATCCGGCCCCACGGCGCCCATGAACGACGACCAGCTGCTGCGCTACAGCCGTCACATCCTGCTGGATGAGATCGGCATCGAGGCCCAGGAACGCCTCCTGGCCTCGCGCATGCTGGTGGTCGGCGCGGGCGGCCTGGGGTCGCCCGCCGCCCTGTACCTGGCCGCTGCCGGCGTGGGCACGCTGATGCTGGCCGACGACGACACGGTGGACCTCACCAACCTGCAGCGGCAGATCCTGCACCGGCAGGACCGTATCGGCATGGCCAAGACGGAATCCGCCCGGCTCACGCTTGCGTCGCTGAATCCCGACGTGCAGTTCGTGCCCCTGCCCCGGCTGGACACCGACGCGGCGTTGGATGCCGCCGTCTCGCAGGCCGACGTGGTGCTGGACGGCAGCGACAACTTCGCCACCCGCCACGCCGTCAATCGTGCCTGCGTGCGCCATGGCAAGCCGCTGGTCTCGGGGGCCGCCATCCGTTTCGACGGCCAGCTGGCCGTCTTCGACACGCGCCAGCCCTCCTCCCCCTGCTATCACTGCCTGTTTCCGGACGGCGAGAACGTGGAAGAGGTGCGCTGCTCGCAGATGGGCGTCTTTGCGCCGCTCACCGGCATCATCGGCGCCATGCAGGCCAGCGAGGCCCTGAAGCTGGCCGGCCAGTTCGGCACGCCCGGCGTGGGGCGGCTGCACCTGCTGGACGGCCGCACGCTGCATTTCACCGAGATCCGCGTGCCGCGCGACCCGGATTGCCCGGTGTGCGCACATCGGGCCCATCAGGCCCGATAAGTCTTCTCATGCGGCCTGCGCGCTCAATGCGCCAGCAGCCATCCTCCATCCAGCCGCAGCATCGCGCGCTCGGCCAGCAGGCGCTCGGGGCCATGCACCATCAGCCGCTCGGCTGTCTGCTTGCCGTACTGTGATTCCAGGAACCTGAAGGCCTCCTGCATCCGGGAGGGGCGCAGGCACATGTCATGCGCGTTCGAGGCCACCACGCTGTCCCAGCCTCGTTCCAGGATGGCCTGGGCGGTGCGAAAGGCCCGGCGGCCGAACTCGCCGATGACGGCGGCCGCCGTGAGCTGAAAGAGACACCCCTCCTCCACGAAGGGCTCCAGGACATCCACCTTGCGTATCACGGCCTCGTTGCGTTCGGGGTGGGCCACCATGGGCAGCACCCCCTGGCGCACCAGATAGCGCACGGCGCCAATGGCATTGGGCGGAATGCGGGCATCGGGAAAATCCAGCAACATCACCTTCATGCCGTCCCAGCCCCCCACGAAGGGAATCTGCCCTTCGGACAGCAGCTTGAGCGACTCGGGCTGCAGGCTGACTTCGGCCCCCAGGTACAGCTTGACGTCGATGGCCTTGGACGCCACCAGCCGCTGAAAGGCTTCGAAACGGGGACGCAGATACCCCAATGAATTGTCCCATTGCCCGGCACGGATATGCGGGGTGAGAACCATCTGCGTGACACCTTCGGCACGCGCCCGGCGAATCAGCTGGAGCGCGCTCTGCCAGTCCTGTGCACCATCATCGACCGCCGGCAGATAATGGCAATGTACATCTATCACCCTTCATACCTGTCCGCCATCAGGTTGTCTGGGTATCGGGGGCAACCTGAGTGACTGTTGGAACTGAAGAAGACCTGCTACCGCTGCTGCGCCGCCTGTCCCCGCTACGCCCATAGGCATAGGCGTAATCGTGACCGTAACCCGAGCTTTCACCGTAGAAACGGTCGGCCTGGGCAAAGTCGTGAGCGTTGAGCACAACCCCCAGTACGGGTATACCGGCTTTGTCGATTCGATGCAATGCTCGACGAATGACCTGCAGCGGCGTGCTGTCGGAACGGGCCACAAAGATCATGCTGGAGGCTGCGCGGCCCAGAACAAGCGTGTCGGACACCAGCTGCACGGGCGGACAGTCGATGATGATGGTGTCGAAGTGCTTCTTCAGCTCGGCGATCAGCTTGTCGAAGCGGGAGCTCATCAGCAGGTCCAGCGCATTGCTGGCTGCACGACCTGCCGGCAGCACCCGCAGCGATGAACTGCGCACGCCCTTGACGCACTGATCCAGCGACGCGCGCCGCGTGAGCAGCTGCACCAGTCCCGGCGTGCCCGGGGGCAGGCCCATGATCGTACTCACCGCCGGACGCCGCAGGTCGGCATCCAGCAGCAGCACCCGCCGCGTGGTCGCCAGGGCTGCGGCCAGGTTGCAGGCCACCGCCGTCTTGCCCTCATCGTCCATGGCCGAGCTGACAGCCACCACCTTCATGTCCTGCTCCATGCCGGCCAGCGCCACCGAGGTGGCCAGCGTGCGGACGGCCTCGGCATAGAGGGAATCGGGCATCAGGGTCTGCATGCGAGCGGTCTTTCTCGTGCTCGCCCCCGAGAGCTTCGGAATGGCGGTGAGCAGCGGACGGCCCAGCTTGGTCTCCACGTCGTCAGTACGGCGCAGCGTGTTGCGGATCTGGTCCATCAGCACGATGGCGAAGAAGCCCACCAGCAGGCCCAGCAGCGCGCCGATGGTGGTCATCAGCACCAGCTGCGGCTTGACCGGCAGCGTGGGCACCTGGGCCGGATCCACCAGCCGTGCCGGCGGCTTCACGAAGTCACCGGCGGCCGTCACCTCGCGCAGGCGTCCCAGGAAGGTCTGGTACAGCTGGCGGTTGGTCTGGACTTCCTGCTCCATCTGGCGGGCGGCAATCTCCTTGCCACCCAGGTTCTGGTAGGTCTGACGAGCCGAGGCCAGGCTTGCGGCAATCTGGCGCTCGTTGGCGCGCGCCGCTTCCAGCTCCCCGTTGATCTCGCGGCGGGCCGCTTCCACCTGTCGGCGCAGGTCTTCCTGAGCCTGGGAAAGCTCGGTGGCCGCCTTGCGGTACTGCGGATGGGCCTCGCCCATCTGGCTGCGCAGCTCGGCCAGGCGCGCCTCGGCGCCGCTCTGAAGCTCGCGGGCACGGGCCACGGCGGGATTGTTGGCAACGGCGGGGGTGCCCATCACGCGCCCCCAGTCGTTGCTGGACGCCTGCTTCTGGGCATCCTGGGCAGCCGCCAGCCGGCCGCGGGCGTCGATCAGCCGCTGGTTCAGGATGGAGATCTGCCGGTCGGACCCTTCGTCGGCGTCACGCGCCACGATGCCGTTGGCGCGCCGGTACTCGGCCAGCGCCTGCTCGGAGCGGTCCAGATTGGCCTTGAGCTGCGCCAGCCGCTCATTCAGCCACTGGTCGGCCTCGCGGGTGGCGGCATAGCGGGCATCCATGTCGGCGCGGATGAAGGCTGCCGGTACCTGGTTGACGATGGCTGCAGCCAGTTGCGGATCTTCCGACTGGAACGAGACCTTCACCAGCGGCCGCTGATGCACCTTCACCACCTTCAGGTTGTCATGAAAATAATTGAGTGCCCGCTCTTCCAGTTCGTTCTTGGTGCTCGGCTCCTTGGCCGACCAGGCCGCGCGGATGTCGGCAACGAGGTTCTGCAGCGGGCCATAGGCCACGAACTCGGGCCGCGACGTGAGGTTCAGGTCGCGGATGACACGCAGCGCCACGGCCGAGGTCTCCAGGAACTCGGACGCGCCGTCTTCCACCGACACGTTGGCCAGACCACCGCCCACGTCCTGAATGGACACCGGGCCCTTGGTGGACTCGAAGGTGACGGACGACGTGGCCTCGTAGACCGGTGTGGTGCGCAGACCGATCACCAGCGCGATGAGGGCCGCCAGCAGCACCGGCACCAGCAGGTGGCGGCGCTCGCGCACGATCAGCCGCCAGTAGTCGACGATGACGGGCGTGGTGCTGGTGGCCTCGGGCGCCACATGGGTGCTGGACGGGGCCACGTCGAAGGGGGAAAGAAAGGAAGGTGCCACCGGCACCATCTGGTTGCGATCAGGATTGTTCACAGTCAGTCGATGCGGCTGGGGCCGCTCCAAATGAATATCAGGGTCATCCAGCAGCGGCGCTGCCCCTGCGCCGGCCAGGCCCGGCCCAGGGCCGGGTGATGCGGACGACGAGCGCCTCCGGCTGAGCGCCCGATGCCGACGAGATGCCTTCGAGGGCCGAACGCATGGCC
>CAUVLK010000129.1:0-7033 GCA_963552635.1 uncultured Lautropia sp.
AGATGGGCCCATCCCAGAGCAAAGGGATGGCGCACCGGATCGGCCATTTCCGGCCGCGTCATGATCTCCAGCCGGGCGCCGCCGCTGTCGGCAAAAGTCAGGAAGTACGTCATCAATCCGGTTCGAGGATTGTGGTATTTCTCGTTCGGAACGGCATCGAAGTACTTCATGAAAAACGCTTTCGAGCCTTCCAGATCCTTCACATAGAGCGCGACATGGTCGAGTTTCATTGCGTATCTGCCGACTTTCGCTCATTGCACTTCAGTACATCATACACCCCCATGGACATTCGGGCAACCCCAGATGCCTGAAGGTGTGCAGGAGAACCCGGCTGCTGTGATTGAGCCAATGAGCCTGCATCAAATCCCGTGCATGACGTATCGGATGATTCTTCAGATAAGCCGGCGATGCGCAGATCAGCGTTTTCCAGACCGCCAGGGTACGCACCACACTGTCCCCCTCTTCGGGAATAGGAACAGCACGTATCGCGATGTCTGCCTCCTCATGCAGGTCGGCCATACGATTACTTTCCAGAAGCACCAGCCGAACCTTTGGGCAACGCTGACGCAGCATGAAGACGACCTGCTTCAATGGCGTCGTTTCACTGTAGCCCGTTGGAAGGCTGATACGTACTTCACCTTCGGGCTCAGCCTTCAGGACGCCCATGTCTCGCTCGACGGCATCATGCCAGTCGAGAAGCTGCTCTGCGTACTTCTGCAGGCACCGCCCTTCCTGGGTGGCAGTCAGACTCCGCGTGGTACGCGCGAGCAACTTGACCCCGTAATGCCGTTCCAGCTTGCGCACCACCTGGCTGACCGCGCTGGGCGTCATTCTAAGCTGCGCAGCAGCGGCGCTCATGCTGCCTTGGCGCAAGATGACGCCAAAAACATAGACAGGTTTGAGTGATTCCATTTTGAAACCACGCTTCAAACTTGATGAAGAATTTAGGGATTATCAATCAAAACAGCTTTTCCTACAATGCACCTGTCTGAAGCAACATCACCTGACCACAGGAGTCTCTCATGCCCCATATCGACATCAAGTGCTACCCGAAAGGCCTGAGCAAGCAGGAACTGCAGTCCTTCGCGGACGATCTCACGACGTTCGCAAGCCAGCGCCTGAACACACCGAAGGAATACATCACCATTGCCTATACCGAAGTCCCTGCCGAAGCCTGGAAAGAAAGCGTCTTCGACACGGAAATTGCACCGAACGTGGACAAGCTGTTGCGCAAGCCTCAGTACAGCATGTAGTGCAGTTCCATGAATTACCCCCAGGGATCCTCTGAAGATGCGATGGCCGCGAAGACTTGTCCAGAGGATACCCAGCCCCTTGAAGCCCGCGTGACGTACCGGCAGGGTAGTCGCCATCGATGCCGGCGAATGGAAGTATGGCTTCATCCAGGGTGGCCGCAAGGCCGATGCAACATTCCAGGACATCGAAAGGCCAGATCCCGAGTACTGGCGTGAACAGATGGTCATTCGCCCCGAACCACAGCGGACAGCGCAGTGGTTCCGTGATGCCAATGCCGTATATAACGAAACACAAGTCAGCAAGGAAACCTTTGGAGCCATTCACGCCCCCACCCTGCTGGTGGTCGGCGAAGACGACGCCAATGCCCCGCTGGATACCGTGCTTGCTGCTTATCGCATGTTGTCCGACGGCAGCCTTTCAGTCATCCGAACACTGAACATCCGGTTTTCATCCAGAACTTTCCTGCCGTCTGGGATGCCGTGGAACCGTTCCTGGATGCTGAGTGAGCCTCTCTTCGGGCATGAAGCGTGTACCTTGACGCCCTCATGCCCGGAAGGGCCATCTGCCGCCAGATACACCAGCTCCTTCCAGTCCTTTTTCCATCCGACATGCGTGGGCCCGCAGTAACGGCTCATTCGGGTGGCTGGAGCCCTTCCAACACCCTCATCAGCGTCTTCAACCCATCCTCCAGCTGCTGCCGCGTGCGCGGTGGCAGCTGATCCAGCACTGTGCCCTCGTTTTCCACGTGTGGCACCACGGCCTGCTCGATCAGCGCCTTTCCCTGCGGCGTGAGCTGCACCAGCTGGCTGCGGGCATCCTCCGGGTTGGGCAGGCGTCGGATCAGGCCCTTCTCTTCCAGGCGCTGCAGGCGATTGGTCATGGTGCCGGAGGTGACCATCAATGACTCGAACAGCGCCGTGGGCGTCAGGCTATAGGGCTTGCCGGCCCGGCGCAGCGTGGCCAGTACGTCGAAAGACGCCGTGTTCAGCCCGTGCTCGGCAAACACCGCTTCCAGCCGGGCCTGCAGCAGTGCCGTGCAGCGCTTCAGCCTGCCAAACAGGATCATGTTTTCGGATGCGAGCGGGGGCATTTCCCGCTGCCACTGGGCGACGATGTGATCCACGGCGTCGGGTGTGGACGTTGGAACCGGCGCTCCAGTCGAGCCGGATACCTTGACGTTGGACATGGTGAAAGCCTGGGCGTTGCGGGACGGTGAACAGTATATCGGCCGCGTGTGCAGGACAGGCGGATGGGCTCAGTATTTATCTTGACATCAAGATAACTGCAGCATAGGATGTCACTCATCCCTTGACAGCACGCCCTTGCGCACGCACGCCATGAATGACACGCATCGGGGAAGCCCGCTCATGGTGATCCTCACCACGGCGCTGGCCCCACTCATCTGGGGCAGCACCTATCTGGTCACGACCGAATTCCTGCCACCCGACCGGCCGTTCACCGCCGCACTGCTGCGCGTGCTGCCGGCCGGGTTGCTGCTGCTGGCCTGGACACGGGAATGGCCACGCTGGCGGGACATGGGGTGGCTGCTGATGCTGTCCATCCTGAACATTGCCTTCTTTCAGGCCATGCTGTTCGTGTCGGCCTATCGGTTGCCGGGCGGGCTGGCTGCCATCCTCAATTCCACGCAGACGCTGATGGTGCTGGTGCTGACGTGGTGGGTGGGCAGAAAGCAGCCACCGATCATGGCGTGGGCCTCGGCCGCATTGGGCGTGCTTGGCATCGTGCTGCTGGTGTATTCGCCGCAGGCGCATTTCGACACGCTGGGCATCATCGCTGCCCTGGCCGGATCGGCCTCCATGGCCACGGGCATCTACTTCTCGGCACGCTTTCAGCACGGGCTGTCGGTCTTGGCCTATACCGGCTGGCAGCTGCTGCTGGGCGGGCTATGCCTGCTGCCGGTGGTGCTGGTGCTGGAGCCCTGGCCCGATCACTTCACGGCGGCCAACGTGGGCGGTTATCTGTACCTGTGCATGGTGGGCGCGGTGCTGGCCTACGTGCTGTATTTCCGGGGCATCAGTCGGCTGCCGCCCGCCATCGTGTCGTCACTGGGGCCGCTCAGCCCCGTGTGTGCCTTCGTGCTGGGCTGGGTGTTCCTGAACGAGCAGCTGGGCGGCCGGGCGCTGGCCGGCTTCGTGCTGGTGCTGCTGTCCATCATCGGCGTGCAGCGGGCCATGCTGCCCCGGACAGGAAGGCCTCTCCAAACTCCCGGTCCCAGGGATTCATCAACCTGATGTCCGGAAAGACGGCCTTCCCTGCACGCCATCACTCCTGCAGGCCATAGGCCTTCATCGATTCGGCCGTGTAGCGCAAGCCGGCTGCGGCATGAGGTTTGAAGACCTCTGCCAACCGTTGCTGCGCCCTCTCGCTCAAGGTGATGTCCAGCGCACGCAGGTTCTCGTCCAGTCGTGCAGGGCTTCGGGTACCCGGGATGGGCACAATGTTGGGCGCGCGGGACAGGACCCAGGCCAGTGCCACCTGGGCGGGTGAGACGCCTTCTTCCGTCGCCACCTGCTGCAAGGCCAAGGCCAGTTGCTGGTTGTGCGAGAAATGCGCTGGCGTGAAGCGTGGCATCTGCCGACGAAAGTCACCTTCCGTCAGCCGCGCAGGATCGAAGTCCAGTGCGGCCAGTAGCCCACGGCACACGGGGCTGTAGGCCACCAGCAGGATGCCCAGGTGCCGACAGGTGTCCAGTACACCGTTGCTCTCGACGTTACGGGTCATCAGCGAGTATTCGTACTGTGCCGCCGCCAGGCCATGACGCCCTTTCGTATGCTTGCGCAATGCGGCATCGGCCCGTTCAAGGGTGTCGGCAGAGACCTCGCTCAGACCCACGGCGCCAATGCGTCCCTGCCCGATCTCGTCGGCCAGTGCGGCCATGCTCTCGTCGATGCGGGCGCCATCGTCTTCCACCCGGTGCAGGTAGTAAAGATCGATGGGCGTCTGCAGACGATCCAGTGAGCGCTGGATGGCCCCCTGCAGGTACTCCGGCGAGGTATCGACGCCCCGTCGGGTGACATCGTTCCTGTCCCGAAGAATGCCCCCCTTGGTGGCCAGAACGATGTCTGCCCGCAACGGGTGGTCGCGAAGCACGCTTCCCACCAGTTCCTCATTGTGGCCAAAGCCATAGATGTCAGCCGTGTCGAAGAAGCGTTCGCCACGGTCGATGGCGTAGTGAATCAGGTCACGCGATCTTCCATCATCGCTGGGACCATAGAACTCGGACATGCCCATGCAGCCCAGGCCGATGGCGCTGACGGACAGACCATCGTCACGCGCCTGACGGGCAGGAAGCGGATTCGTCGGACTTGAGGAGCTGGCGTGATTCGTTGAAGTGCGGTTGTCGTGACTCATGTCGTTTTCCCTTTCTTTGACGCCATGCCCGCCATGTCACAGAGTGACCAGAGAAGCATTGGCAATGCCATGAAGGTAGCAAGCAGCAACACATCAAGGCCAATTCCATTTTGTTGATACCTATTCAGTATCATTCATGATGTGCACTAGGGGCCATGAGGCGGCATGACCTTCCGAATGAACAACATGCCTGACGCTGCCATGAAAGGTGGTGCACGAAACACCCTTCATCCTTCGGTGCGTTGCCGCGCATGACAACTTTCATCTCCTGTACATCCCGCCATGTCAGACCGAATCACGCTTCGACAGCTTCGCTACTTCATGGTTCTGGCTGAGGAACTGAATTTCCGCAGGGCAGCGGAACGACTGTTCATCACGCAGCCACCCCTCAGCCGGCAGATCCGGCAGCTGGAGGAAGCATTGGGCGCACCGCTTCTGCTGCGTCAGCGATCTGGCTCCGAACGGGGTGTACATCTGACGGCGGAAGGACATTGGCTATTGCCCCGGATCCGGCAACTGCTTCTTCAGGTGAACACCATGCTTCAGGGTTTTGGCGACCTGCACCCGCGTGCCGGCATGTCCGTGGACACCGGTCGTCTTTCAGACGAAGCGGCCGCCCTGGGCTCGCGCATCCAGAAGGAAGGCCGTGTACCCTCCTCGCCGAATCACTCCGGTCGCGCTGTGCTGAAGAGCACCGGAAGCGCTGAACGGAAGGGCGCAGCAAACAACACACCGTTCAGACTGGGCATGACGCCCGCCATCGATACGGCGCAATTCTCGGGAGCCGAAGCGGTACTGCATGAGAAACACCCTCGGCTGCAGCTGGAAACCGTCCTGCAGGGTACACCACAGCTGATACGCAGCGTGCTTCGTGGCCGGCTGGATGCAGCGATCATCAGCCTGCCCGCGCGCACGGAAGGGCTGGTCGTCACCGAGCTGCACGAAGAGGCGTTGTGGGCATGTCTGGCCAGTCAGCATCCGCTGGCCCGTCGCCGTCGGCTGTCGCTACAGGACATCGGCCATGAGCCGCTCTTCTGGTTTGCGCGCCGGCAGAACCCGGTGTACTACGACCATTGCCAGAAGATCTTTGCGCAGCAACATTTCTCACCACCCCGACTGCCGGAGCCAGAGGATCAGGCAGTGCTGCTGGCACAGGTGGCCGATGGGCTGGGCGTGGCGCTGGTTCCGGCGTCGCTGCGCAGCACACGCCGTCGGGGCGTGGTGTTCCGTCCGCTGGTCGAAGGCGATGCGCTGTGCATCCGGGTGGCGCTGGCACGACGCAGCGGTGGCTATTCCAGGGCCGTGTCGCGCGCCATGGCCTCATTGCTCAACGCTTTGCGTCCAGCGTGAGCTGCGTGAGAACAGTCCGGCTCCGTTGACTCGCGGGCATCCGGAATGCTCAGGTAAAGAATCAGCTGCCTGCGACCAGCCCGCCAAGATCGTGCCTTGATGCCGGAGACCTGAATCCGGGGCCCGGAAAAAACGACGGGGCCGAATGCGGCCCCGTCCTGAACGCTCAACCCAGCAGCGGCGCCAGCGCCCTGCGCACCTCGGCCTCGTCGCGGCCCGAGCGGCGGATGAAGTCCTGCAGCTGGTCCTCGTCGATGTTGCCGATACCGAAGTATTCGGAATGCGGGTGCGAGAAGTAGAAGCCCGAGACACTGGCGGCCGGCCACATGGCAAGTGCCTCCGTGACGTGCATGCCGATCTCCTGGCAGTCCATCAGCTCGAACATCTCTTTCTTGATGGTGTGCTCGGGGCAGGACGGATAGCCGGGCGCCGGGCGGATGCCGGTATAGGCTTCGGCGATGAGTTCGTCGTTGGTGAGCTTCTCGTCAGAAGCGTAGCCCCACAGGTCCTTGCGCACGCGCTCGTGCAGGGCTTCGGCAAAGGCTTCGGCCAAGCGGTCGGCGATGCTCTTGAAGGCGATGGCGTTGTAGTCGTCCAGCGCCGCCATGTATTCGGCTTCCTTCTTGTCGGCGCCAATGCCAGCCGTGACGGCAAACATGCCGATGTAGTCCTGAATGCCGCTGGGCTTACCGTCGATGAACTTGGGCGCGATGTAGTCGGCCAGGGACTTGTTGGGGATGCCTTCACGCTTGGCGTTCTGCTGACGCAGGTTGCGCCAGGTCATGGCCACCTGGGTGCGCGAGTCGTCGGTGTAGATCTCGATGTCGTCGTCGTTGATGGTGTTGGCCGGCAGGAACATCACCACGCCGTTGGCGGTGAGCCAGCGGTTGTCGATGATCTTCTTCAGCATGGCCTTGCCATCGGCGTAGACCTTGCGGGCCTCTTCACCCACCACGGCGTCATCGAGGATGTCCGGGAACTTGCCGGCCAGGTCCCAGGTCTGATCCCCCTCGTCGACGGCTGCGGCAGCGCCGTCATGGAGGTGCGCGAAGGTCAG
>CAUVLK010000130.1:0-6934 GCA_963552635.1 uncultured Lautropia sp.
TTGAGAGGATTGGGGCAATGGAGGGCAGGGGCTTGAGTGTTCCCAATTTGGGAAGTAATGTGAGCAGACCCAATCACAGCAAGGAGCTTGGCGATGAACATTCTTGGCCTTTCCTTGCTCAAGGCATTCAAGGCGTCCCATGCTGATGCCAGAGGGCCTTTGGTGGCATGGCAGGAGAGTGTCGAGCGTGCCAGGAGGGAGGGGCCGCAGGATATCAAGCGGGTCTATCGCAGTGCAGACTTTCTGGCTGGGAATCGCGTCATCTTCAACATCAAGGGAAACCGTTACCGTTTGGTGGTGCAGGTTGTCTATGTTGGCGGGGACGTGATCATCGAATGGGTAGGTACGCATGCCGAATACACGAAGCGGAGGTTCTGACATGCAGGTGAGGCTGATCAAGAACGACCAGGATTGCGCGGCTGCCCTGGCCCGTATCGCGGAACTGGCATCTGGTAACCTGGTGCCGGATTCTCCGGAGCATGATGAATATCGGCTGCTGTCACTTGTCATCAAGGACTACGAGTCCAGGGCAGTACCGCAGGAGCAGGCTGATCCCATCGATACGATCCTGTTCTACATGGATCAGATGGGGCTGAGCCGCAAGGACATGGTGGCCTATCTGGGGTCGCTACCCCGTGTCTCGGAAGTCCTGTCGCGGCGGCGGCGACTGACGTTGGCGATGATGCGTCGGTTGAATGAGGGGCTGGGTATCCCGCTCGACATTCTGGTGCGACCTTATGAGCTGGAGCGGGGAGCAGGCGGTGCGACGCGCGTTGCTGGCCAGGAGGGGCTGGCGCTGGTTTGAGCGCCTGCTGTCGGGGTCCTGTGTGGGGCTTCGGCGCTTCGACAGGATCGGTCGCTACCCGGCACCATTGATGCCAATATGACCGGCGCCTCTGCTCCACGGACCTTTCGTGGAAGCCAAGCGCCGTTCTTCTTTTTGTTGTCAGCCTTTCTGACTTTTTCAGGCTTTTGTGTTGCGGCTTTCAGCCGGTTGCGCATTCCAGCCTCAATCGACCTTGCCCAGGGGCACCTTGCCCAAGGGGCAGCTCGTTCAGTTCCACGCGTGCCTCTCTCCAGGACGGGTAGTGCTGGTCCAGCAGGGGATGAAGCCCTGGGGCAGCAGTTGCTGCTTGATGCTGTCGTAGGTGGCTTCCTGCCAGCCCAAGGCGTCACGCAGCTTCTGGTTGCCTGCAGAACCGCCCAGGGATTCGAGCGTGTGGATGAAGCGCTCGATCTTCTGCTCTGTGGTGTTCACGTTGTTCAGACATTGAACAGGAAGTTCAGCACGTCCCCGTCCTGGACGACGTAGTCCTTGCCTTCGGCGCGCATCTTGCCGGCTTCCTTGGCGCCCTGTTCGCCCTTGTACTGGATGAAGTCGTCGAAGGCGATGGTCTGGGCGCGGATGAAGCCGCGTTCGAAGTCGGTGTGGATGACGCCAGCGGCTTTGGGGGCGGTGTCGCCTTTGTGGATGGTCCAGGCGCGGACTTCCTTGACGCCGGCGGTGAAGTAGGTCTGCAGGCCGAGGAGGTCGTAGCCGGCGCGGATGAGGCGGTTGAGGCCGGGTTCTTCGAGGCCGAGGTCGGCGAGGAAGGCGAGTTTGTCTTCGTCGTCGAGGTCGGCCAGTTCGGCTTCGATCTGGGCGCAGAGGGCGACGACGGGGGCGCCTTCCTTGGCGGCGTGTTCGCGCAGTCTGTCGAGGTACGGGTTGTTCTGGAAGCCGTCCTCGGAGACGTTGGCGACGTACATGGCGGGCTTGAGGGTCATGAGGCCGTAGGGCTTGAGGAGGGCCTTGTCTTCGGCGCTCAGGTCCAGCGAGCGGGCGGGTTTGCCTTCGTTGAGGTGGGGCTGGAGTTTCTCGAGCAGGGTGGTGAGGCGCAGGGCGTCCTTGTCGCCGGCGCGGGCTTTCTTGATTTCGCGGGCGTGGACGCGCTCGATGGTGGCGAGGTCGGCCAGGGCGAGTTCGGTGACGATGGTCTCGATGTCGGCGATGGGGTCGACGCGGCCGTTGACGTGGACGACGTTGGGGTCGTCGAAGCAGCGGACGACGTTGACGATGGCGTCGGTTTCGCGGATGTTGGCGAGGAACTGGTTGCCGAGGCCTTCGCCTTTGCTGGCGCCAGCGACGAGGCCGGCGATGTCGACGAATTCGACGATGGCGGGCTGGATCTTCTGGGGCTGGACGATTTCGGCGAGCTTGGCGAGGCGGGGGTCAGGGACTTCGACGATGCCGACGTTGGGCTCGATGGTGCAGAAGGGGTAGTTGGCAGCTTCGATGCCGGCTTTGGTCAGCGCGTTGAAGAGAGTGGATTTGCCGACGTTGGGCAGGCCGACGATGCCGCATTGGAGTGCCATGGGGTGTCCTTCTTGCTGGGCGATGTAGGGGGTGGTTGTTCCGGCGGGGCAGGGGGTCAGCTCAGGGGGATCTGTGCCGTGGATGCCCTGGGTGTGCCGGATCGGGATGCTGGGATTCTAGAGCGAGTCGGTGGGTTTGGCTTCGGGGCTGCCTTTGCGGGCGGCCTTGGCTTGCTGCATGGCGGGGTCGGCGCTGTGCAGTTGCTGGGTGGCGATTTCCCAGCCGTCGCGCATGAGGATGGGCAGGTGGTCGACGCTGCGGTCGATGGCCTGGTCGATGAGCTGCTGGTCGCTCTGGCTGGGTTTGCCCAGAACGAAGTCGACGACGGATTTGTTGAGGTTGAGGCTGCGGGGATGGCCGATGCCCAGGCGCAGGCGCCAGTAGCGAGGGGTGCCGAGGTGGGCGGTGATGTCGCGCAGGCCGTTGTGGGTGCTGGAGCCGCCCAGCTTGAGGCGGGCGGAGCCGGGCATGAGGTCGAGTTCGTCGTAGGCGATGAGGATGTCGGCGGGCTCCAGGCGGTAGAAGCGCGCTAGCGCGCCGACGGACTGGCCGGAGCGGTTCATGTAGGTCATGGGCTTGAGCAGCCGCACGACCTGGGTACCGATGCGGACTTCGCCGACATCGCCCAGGAATTTGGCGTCGGGGCGCATCTGGCCGGGGTAGTGGCGCAGCAGGGCGTCGATGAACCAGAAGCCGACGTTGTGCCGGTCGTGGGCGTGCTGGTCGGTGGGGTTGCCCAGGCCGACGATGAGGCGGGGGGCGTTCATGCGGGCGTGGCTTTTATGTGCGGGATGTCAGGCAGCTGACGTGCCGAAGGAGGGGGCTGGGGCTGCCGTGAGGGCCTTCGGGACGTGTCCGATGGCCGCGACCCGATCCTTATGAAAAACGGGCCGACTGGCGGCCCGTTGGGGTGGACATCCTGCCGCTGCCGGGGCCCGCATCGGGGGAGGTCCGGCAGCGACGGATGTCCGTGCTTGGCCGCGAGGGCCTTATTTCTTGTCGGCTTCGCCAGCGGCCGGAGCAGCGGCCGGGGTGGCAGAGGCCACGGCGCTTTCGGCTTCGGCATCGATGTCGGAGCCGCCAACCAGCGAGGCCGAGGCCAGGACAGGGTCGATGCCCGGGGCAACGACAGCGGTAACGCCCTTGGGCAGCTTGATGCTGCTGAGGTGGATGGAGTGCTCCATGGCCAGTTCGGCCAGGTCGACTTCGATGAACTCGGGCAGATCCTTGGGCAGAACCTGGACTTCGATCTCGGTCATGACGTGGTTGACGACAGCCTTGGTCTGCTTGACGGCCGGCGAGTTCTCACCGTTGACGAAGTGCAGCGGCACTTTGACGGTGATCTTCTGGTTGGCAGCCACGCGCTGGAAGTCGACGTGCAGGACCTGCTGCTTGTACGGGTGCCATTGCACGTTGCGCAGCAGCACGCGCTGTTTCTTGCCGTCGATGTCCATGTCCAGGATGGACGAGTGGAAGGCTTCGACGCGCAGGGCGTGATAGAGGGTGTTGTGGTCGAGGGCGACCTGGATGGGAGCGGCTTCGCCACCGTAGACGATACCGGGTACCTGATCGGCGCGACGGAGGCGGCGGCTCGCACTCGTCCC
Source organism: uncultured Lautropia sp. (assembly GCA_963552635.1). Classification (GTDB taxonomy): domain Bacteria; phylum Pseudomonadota; class Gammaproteobacteria; order Burkholderiales; family Burkholderiaceae_E; genus Lautropia. Next base: position 3,961 of record CAUVLK010000130.1, read on the forward strand.
CACGTCCTTGCGTTCTTGGGCACTGATCTGCATTGGGCAGTTCCTTGGATATGTCTGCCGGTCCGCGACCAGATCCGGCAGGGGTTGAGAAAGCGGAAGATGATAACCGATGTCGACGCCGACGGGCCAAGGAGGACGGTCATCCGGCATTCGGTGCAGGCCTGTGGCCGATTCCGTGTCGGCTCATGGCTGCAGAAGCCGTTGAGGGGAGGGCGGCTGAGACCGACGGCCCCTCGGGGTTGCACGGCCAGCGGTGGTGTGCTGGCCGGGCGGATATGCTGGAAGCGCGTCTGACTGAACTGCGCTCACTCCATGAAGAGCATGGAGACGGAGTCGGAGCGGTTGATGCGCAGGATGGTTTCGCCAATGAGCTGGCCGCAACCCAGGACACGGATCTTGCCGCAGGCGCGGCCTTCGTCCGTGAGCGGGATGGTGTCGGTGACGACCAGTTCGTCCAGCGGGGATTCTGTGATGCGCTCGATGGCCTTGCCGGAGAGCACGGGGTGGGTGCAGTAGGCGGAGACGCGCACGGCACCGTGTTTCTTCAGCGCTTCGGCAGCGCGGCACAGGGTGCCGGCGGTGTCGACCATGTCGTCCATCAGCAGGCAGCTGCGGCCGGAGACCTCACCGATGATGTTCATCACCTCGGAGACGTTGGCCTTCTGGCGGCGCTTGTCGATGATGGCCAGTTCGCAATCCAGCCGTTTGGCCAGGGCGCGGGCACGCACGACACCGCCAACGTCCGGGGACACCACCATGGTGTTTTCCAGCTTGCGCTTGGTGATGTCGGACAGCAGGATGGGGGCGGCGTAGATGTTGTCGACAGGGATGTCGAAGAAGCCCTGGATCTGGTCGGCGTGCAGGTCCATGGTGAGGACGCGGTCGACACCGGCGACCTGCAGCATGTTGGCCACGACCTTGGCGCTGATGGCCACGCGCGAGGAGCGCACGCGGCGGTCCTGACGGGCATAGCCGAAATAGGGAACGACGGCGGTGATGCGGCCTGCCGAGGCGCGACGCAGGGCGTCGACGAGGATCAGCAGCTCCATCAGGTGGTCGTTGGTGGGCGCACAGGTGGACTGGATGACGAAGGCATCCTTGCCACGGACGTTTTCCAGGATCTCGACGTTGACTTCGCCGTCGGAGAAACGACCGACGATGGCCTTGCCCAACGGGATGCCCAGGTGGGCGGCGACGTCTGAAGCGAGAGCGGGGTTGGCATTGCCCGTGAAGAGCACCGGTCCTTCGGACCAGAGGGCGGGCATGGTGACAGGGCTGGGGCGGTAGGAGCTGCGATGCACGAGAGTCTGACCTGTCTGGGCGCTGGTCCGGAAACCGTAGGCTGCTGCCGAAGGAATCAGGCCGGCAATGCCGGCCCGATGAAAGCGTGGCTGGGGAGGAAGGATTCGAACCCTCGAATGCCGGAATCAAAATCCGGTGCCTTAACCAACTTGGCGACTCCCCAACGGGTGACTGGCAAGCCCTCTGACCAGGTAGAGGGTGCCGGTTTCGGTACGTATTGTAATACGTTCAGAAGCCGACGTTTGCCTGGCGACAACAATTTTTTTGCTGACCCCCTGAACTTCCTGGAGCAGGGCCAGAGCAGTGGCATGACTTTGTGTGGCAGCAAACACACAGGCACCGGAACCCGTCATGCGGACGGTGATGGCGTTTTCTGCCTCACGGCCATTGCCTGACGAAACCTGATCTGCGGCCTGCTGAAGAAGCTGGATGGCCTGCCTGACGGCGGGCTGTCTAGCTTCCACAACCGGTTGCAGGTCATTGCGTCCTGCCATTGCTGTGAAGCCATGAATTCTGATGGGTTTCGTGTCGCGTGTCAATTCGGGCGCGGAAAAAATTCCGGCAGTGGCCACATGAACGTTGGGCATGAACAACACGAACCAGCGATCGGGCAGGGAAATGGGCTCAAAGATGTCGCCGATGCCGGTGGCGTAGGCGTTCTGGCCGTAGACGAAGATGGGAACGTCGGCGCCCAGCGGACGGGCGATGTCGATGAGGCGTTCACGCGACAGGCCAAGCTGCCAGAGCTGGTTGAGACCCAGCAGGACGGTGGCGGCGTCGGAGCTTCCGCCGCCCAGACCGGCGCCCATGGGGATCTGCTTGTCGAGGGTGATGCGCACGCCCAGCGGGCAGCCGGTGGCCTCCTTCAGGGCGCGGGCGGCACGCAGGGTGAGATCGTCATCGGCAGAGAAGCCTTCGGGATCATAGGTGCGGCCGATGGTGCCGGAAGGATCCAGCTCCAGGGTGACGTGGTCTTCCAGGTCGATGAACTGGAAGACGGTTTCCAGCAGGTGCAGGCCGTCGGCGCGGCGGCCGGTGACGTGCAGGAAGAGGTTGAGCTTGGCAGGGGCCGGCAGGTGCAGGCGGGTGGGGCTGTTCATGGCTGTTCTGCGGGCTGGGCTGCCGTGTCGACAACAAGCCGGATCTCGATGCGCTGGGGGTTCTGGTGCCAGGTGAGGAACCAGCGGCTGTCGTTGCGCTCGATCTGCCAGCCGGCGTCGCGGGCACGGATGCTGCGGCCGTCGGCCGAGCGTTCATCGACGTTCTGGAAGCGGTCGGTGAGCCAGTCGGGCAGGCGGCTGACGGGCACGGGGATGCCGATGGCGTCCTGCAGGACGGCTTCCAGGGTGGGGCCGGTGTAGCGTTGGTGCTGGGCAGTTTCCAGCCAGGCGGCTTCATTCTGGCGCTGGGCGGCGCGCACGAGGGTCTGGCCGAAGGGCGAGGACAGCTCGATGGAGAGGTTTTCACCTTCCCGGTTCAGCTGGAAGCGCCCGCTGCTGTGCTGGGGGCGGCTTTGCGGCAGGTTGCTGGTGCTGGTGAACGAGAAGCGGCCGGTGAGGCGCAGGGGCTCTGCAGGGTTGTGGGCGGCGGGCGGCGGGCTGGGCGGGGCGCGTCCAGCCGGGCACGAGCCAGTCGCCGGAGGCGACCGAGCGCGCCCCGACCCGACGCCGGT
>CAUVLK010000131.1:0-6899 GCA_963552635.1 uncultured Lautropia sp.
GCCTTCACCGGGCGCGACGGTCACGGCCGGCTGCGCCGGCGTGCCGCCCTCCTGTCCGCCCTGCGGCGAAGCAGATGGATCCAGAAAGACGGAAGCGGGTTCCGGGCGGATTTCCCGCTGGGCCAGGGGGGCTTGCATGCAGTATCTCCTGACATCAGACCCGGACGCCCGCACCTTGCGCGACGCCGGGAGACCGGGTGACCGGATCACCCCGGCAAGGATGAAGCGATGTGCTCAGCGCGAGCAGATCTGCATCGAGGGGAAGAAGAAGGCGATTTCGTTGGCAGCCGTTTCCGGAGCGTCCGAACCGTGCACGGCGTTGGCGTCGATGCTGTCGGCGAAATCGGCACGGATCGAGCCTTTCTCGGCTTTCTTCGGATCGGTGGCGCCCATCAGCTCACGGTTGCGCAGGATGGCGTTCTCGCCTTCCAGAACCTGAACCATCACGGGACCGGACACCATGAAGGCAACCAGATCCTTGAAGAAGGGGCGCTCCTTGTGGACGGCGTAGAAGGCCTCGGCTTCGGCCTTGGAGAGCTGCATCATGCGGGCAGCCACGATCTTCAGGCCGGCGGACTCGAAACGGGCGAGAATCTGGCCGATGACATTCTTGGCCACGGCATCGGGTTTGATGATCGACAGGGTTCTTTCAACAGCCATGGTGAGCTCCGTTGTGCCAACGCCGAAAAGCGCAGGCAAATGAGGGTTGTGCGAGGGCACGAATGCCATTCGCAGGGTCAGAACAATCGTCCATTATAGCGGATTGGCGGCCGATGGAAGGTGGTTTTCGGGCGAACACCGGTTGCCTGACCATTCTGGCTGCCACCCTTGCAGCAAGGCCCGTCCGCCCTCACCTGAGCCCTGATGACGGAAGGTCGCCCCGACAGGCCGGAAAGCGCATTCCGTCAACCGAAACAACCACTCGGACGTCTATAATCCGCAACGGCCCATTGTCCGTCCGTGGCCCCCTTCCCTTTCCGGAGACCATTCAATGGCGATCGACCAAATCTCACCCCAGTACCAGAACACCGCCGTCGGCACCGAGACCCGCAATCGCGTGCTGCGCAACACCTACGGCCTGCTCGCCCTGTCCATGATCCCCACCGTCATCGGTGCCTGGATCGGCGTGGCCACGCGCTTCACCTTCTTCGCGGGCAGCCCGGCCATCAGCTTCATCGCCTTCCTGGCCATCGCCTGGGGCTTCATGTTCGGCATCAGCCGCTACCGCAACAGCAGCGCCGGCATCCTGCTGCTGCTGGGCTTCACCTTCTTCATGGGGCTGATGCTCTCGCGCCTGCTGGGCTTCGTGCTGGGCATGAGCAACGGCGCCTCGCTGGTCATGATGGCCTTCGGCAGCACCGCCGTCATCTTCGGTGCCATGGCCACCATCGCCACCGTCTCCAGGCGTGACTTCTCCGGCATGGGGCGCTGGCTCTTCGTGGGCATGATCGTCATCCTGCTGGCGGCATTTGCCAACATCTTCCTGCAGATCCCGGCGCTGATGCTCACCATCTCGCTGCTGGCCACGGTCGTCTTCTCGCTGTTCATCCTGTTCGACCTGAACCGGGTCGTCACCGGGGGCGAGACCAACTACGTCATGGCCACGCTGTCGGTCTACATCAACCTGTACAACGTGTTCAGCAACCTGCTGGCCCTCTTCGGAATCGCAGGCGGCAGCAACGACTGATCTCTCTCCGCCGGTCTGCCCCTTGGGCAGACCCCCTTCAACCGGCCCCGCACCTCTGCTGGGCCGGTTTTTTCATGCCTCCAGCAGCGCGATCGATTCCACGTGCGCCGTGTGCGGGAACATGTTGGCCACGCCGGTCATCTGCACCCGCCATTTGCCCTCGTTCACCATCAGGCCCAGGTCGCGTGCCAGCGTGGCCGGGTTGCACGACACATAGACCATCCGGGCCGGGCGCTGCTCGGGCGGCAGTGCCGCCAGCACCCGGGCCACGGCCAGCGCCCCGTCCCGCGGGGGATCGATCAGCAGTCGATCCACGCGCCCCAGCGCCTGCCAGGCCGCCAGGTCGAACTCGAAGAGATTGGCCACGCGGAACTGCACCCCTTCCTTGCCGGGCGGCGCCAGCAAGGCATGGCGGTTGGCCAGCGCGTTCTGCCGGCCACGCTCCACCAGCGCCTTCACCCCTTCCACACCGATGACCTGGCGTGCGCGCGTGGCCAGCGGCAGCGTGAAATTGCCCAGGCCGCAGAAGAGATCCACCACCCGGTGCTCGGGCCGAGGGTCCAGCATCTGCACCGCACGGCTCAGCAACTGGCGGTTGATGCCGGCATTGACCTGGGTGAAATCGGTAGGGCCGAAAGGAATGCGGATGCCGAATTCGGGCAGTTCGTAGGCCAATGCCGACGTGCCATCGGTGCGCCCTTCGGCGTCGCACAGCAGGCGCGCCGTATCCGGCCCACCGGGCTGCTGCCAGATCTCGGCGCCATGCTCGCGGCCAAAGGCGATCAGGCGGTTGCGGTCCTTGCCGGTCAGCGGCAGCAGCGTGCGGAACACCAGCGCCAGCGGATGCTTCGGGGGGCGCTGACAGTCGCCCACCGCCACCTCGATCTGCGGCATGCGGTTGCGGATGGACAGCGACTCGACCAACGCCTTCAGGGACGGCAGCAGCACCGAGACCTGCGCCGGCAGCACCGAACATTCGTCCAGATCGGCCACGTAGCTGGACTTCTTCTCGTGAAAGCCGATCAGCACCCCGCCGCGTGACGGCACGTCGCGCACTGCCAGCCGGGCGCGGAAGCGGTAGCCCCAGGTGGGGCCTTCGATGGGCGCCAGCATCTGCGCCGGTCGCACCCGTCCCAGGTGCCATAACGTGTCTTCCAGCACCCGCTGCTTGAAGGCCACCTGCGCGCGCAGGTCGGCATGCTGCAGGTTGCAGCCGCCACAGGTACCGTAGTGCGGGCACCGGGGTGCCACGCGGTTCGGATTGGCCCGGCGGATGGCCGCGATCTCGGCCACGTCGTAGCGCGGCTTGCTGCGCACCAGGCGCGCCTCGATCTCTTCGCCGGGCAGCCCGCCCTGCACGAAGACCACCTTGCCGTCCCGGTGCGCGATGCCCTGCCCATCCAGGTCGACCGACTCGATGTGACAGCGGACCGGCTCGGCCGGGACGGCGCTGGCAGACGGTCTGCCAGACGTTTCCAGAGGGGCGTTACTCAAGGACGATGAAAACCCATGAAGGAAGACATCAACGCTTGGGCAGCACGCCGGCCGGATCCACCGGCTTGCCGCCCTGACGCACCTCGAAGTGCAGCGCGGGTTGGCCATTGCCGGCATCGCCCAGCTCGGCGATCTTCTGGCCGCGCGTGACCTGCTGGCCTTCCTTCACCGCCAGGCTGCGGTTGTGGGCATAGACCGACAGCATCTCGTTGCTGTGCTTGATGATGACCAGGTTGCCATAGCCCCGCGGACCCTGGCCGCTGAAGATCACCCGACCATCGGCGGCTGCCAGCACGGCGTCACCCACCTTGCCCGACAGCAGCAGACCCTTGTTGGAGACGCCATCGAAAGGCTGCACCACACGGCCACCCACCGGCCAGCTGAAGCGCACGCCGTCGAAATTGCGGGTGGCCGACGGCACGGGCGGCACCTTGGCGGCCTGCGCATCCTTGCCCGCGTCCTTCGCATCCTTTGCGTCCTTCGCGGCGTCCTTGCCTGCATCCTTGGCCGATGCCGCGGCTCCGGCGCCCTTCGCGCCCGCAGCACCGGTCGCGCCCGCGGCAGCGGTACCCTGAACGCTCAGGCCCGCATTGGAGGGTGCCTGCGCCACCACCGTGGGCTTGGGCGTCCCGTAGGGGCGTTTCATGCCCTGCGGCCCCACCTTCAGGTTCGGATCCTGCGGCGCGCCGAACTTGCCCGGGGCATTGATAGCGCCCTGGTAGATGGGCGTGACCTCTGCGTCGCCCTCGTCACCCTGTCCCTCGTCGCCGGCCGTGCCGGCATCGGCCACACGGCCCGAATCGGCAGGATGACCCTCCGTGGCGGGCACCACCGGTGCAGGCTGGGGAGCCGTCGCCACCGGCGCCGTTCCCGGACTGGTGCGGTGAACCACCGGCGCAGGCCGCGTGGCCGCACATCCGCCCAGCAGCAAAGCCACGGAAACCCACAGCAACAGGTGCGACTGTTTCTTCAGCGCATCGCTTTTCATGCAGAAAATTCCTCCGTCTTCGCCGCCTACCGGGCAACGCCGGCACGCAGCGGTACGAATCGTACCGGATCCAGAACCGTCAGCGACCATTCGTCCGGGCTTACCCGATCCACCACATGCAGGGTCTGCATGTCGCTGTCGGGTGCCTTGACAGGCGCCACCAGACGCCCGCCCACCGCCATCTGCCGCAGCCAGTCCTTCGAGATCGACTCGCTGGCCGCAGCACTGATCACCACATCATAGGGAGCGCCGGCCGTCACGCCCGCCGTGCCGTCCCCGAAAATCAGGCGCAGATTGGGCAGCCGGAACGGGCGCACATTGACCTTGGCCAGCTCATGCAGCCAGTGTACCCGCTCCACCGACACCACGTCCGCAAACAGCCGCGCCATCACGGTCGCCTGATAGCCGCAGCCGGTGCCGATCTCCAGCGCCCGCAGCTTGCGCACCTCCTGGGGCCGTACCGATTCCGCCAGCAGCCACAGCATCCGCGCCACCGTGGACGGCCGGGAGATGGTCTGGCCGTGCCCGATGGGCAGCGCCACGTCCTCATAGGCCCGGCTGGCCAGCCCCTGCTCGACGAACAGGTGGCGCGGCACCTTCTTCATGGCGCCCAGCACCAGCTCGGAATCGATGCCCTGATGCGCCAGCTGCTCGACCATGCGCAGCCGCGCACGCTCGGAAACCAGACCGTCGCTGTCGGAACGCTGGATCACGCCAACCATTGCCGGGTCTTTTCCAGCTGGGCCGTGGACGTCAGGTCGATCTGCAGCGGGCTGATCGACACCTTGCCCTGCGCCGTGGCGTGGAAGTCCGTGCCTTCCCCGTTGTCCGCCACCGGCCCGGCCTTGCCGATCCAGTAGACCGTCTCGCCGCGCGGGTTCAGCGCCGGGATGACCGGCTCGGTATGATGCCGCCGTCCCAGCCGCGTCACCTCGTACCCCTTCAGCTCGTCATACGGCACGGACGGAATGTTGACGTTGAGCAGCACCGGCTCCGGCCAGGGGTCGGCCAGCTGCCGCACCACCAGCTCGCGCGCCACGCGCATCGCCGTGTCCAGATGCGCGTAGCCCTTGTCCACCAGCGAGAAGGCGATGGAGGGCACGCCCAGCAGGTAGCCCTCGGTGGCGGCTGCCACCGTGCCGGAATAAATGGTGTCGTCGCCCATGTTGGCGCCGTCGTTGATACCCGAGACCACCAGGTCAGGCGGCCCGTCCAGCAGCCCGGTGACGGCCACGTGCACGCAGTCGGTGGGCGTGCCGTCGACGAAATGGAAGCCGTTGGGTGCCTTGCGCACCGTCAGCGGCCGGCTCAGCGTGAGCGAGTTGGACGCGCCTGAACGGTCGCGCTCCGGCGCGAAGACGACGACTTCTCCAAGATTGGCCAGCGCGCTGGCCAATGCCTCGATGCCCGGCGAAAAATAACCGTCATCATTACTGATCAGTATCCGCATCGGGTCATTCTATCAATGCCCGGCCGCCGGCTGCGCGGCACAGCCCTGCAGCGTCGCATCCTTGCACCGTATCAGAGCCCGCCGCCCTGGGTGTTGTTCTCGTCCTGCGGCCAGTCGCGGATGTAGGCCTTCAGCATCCTGTTCTCGAAGCTCTGGGCCTCCAGCACCGAACGGGCCACATCATGGAAGGACAGGATGCCCAGCAGCACGCCGTCGTCCATCACCGGCACATAGCGGGCGTGCGACTCCACCATCACCCGGCGCAGCTCGTTCACCTCGGTCGACGGCGTCACCACCACCGGATCGGACACCATCACGTCACGCACGCGAATCTCGGCCACCGGCCGGGTGGGGCCACTGCGGTGCTCCAGCTGGCGGCGCGCCAGCATCCGCACCACCTCCCGGAAGGTGAGCATGCCCACCAGCTTGCCGTTTTCCATCACGGCCACCGAGCCGATATCATGCTCGTCCATGGTCAACACGGCGTCGGACAGCATCATGTCGGGGTTGACCGTAAAGAGCGTGGTGCCCTTCAGGCTCAGAATATCGGCGACGATCACGACGATTCTCCTTGTCATTCCTGTTTCTGGCCCCTGCCCGAACCTTGCTGCATCCCAAGCAAAGGCCAGGCCAGCACTGTAGCAAATTTCCATCGCTCCCCCGGCCTTTGGCAACCCGTCGCGTGCTGCCTTCTGCTCTGGCCGCATGGATACATGCGCTGAGCCTGCTATCTTCGGGGGCTGCCTTCCCACATCACGAAGCTTCCAGACGCTGCTCCAGCCACTGCCTCCCGGCGCCTCCTCCAACCGCCCGTCCTGCCGCTGCCATGCCCCGTTCCCGTCCTGCCCTCATCCCCTCCGATCCAGCCGCCCTGCGCGCCGCCTGCCGGCGCTGGCGTCTGCTGACGGTCATCCAGGTGGCCGCACTGATCCTGCTGGGCAGCCTGTGGGAACTGTGGCTGGCCCCGCTGCGTCCGGGCGGCTCGATGCTGGCCCTGAAAGTGGTGCCGCTCGTCTTCGTGCTGCCTGCCCTGTGGCGCGGCTGGGTGCGCGCCTATCAGCTCTGGACCATGCTGATCCTGCTGTACCTGTGTGAAGGCATCGTGCGCGGCATGAGCGACCCGGGGCTTTCCTCCACGCTGGGGTGGATCGAAACTGCGCTGGCCGCCGGCAGCTACGGCACCCTGATGCTCTACGTGCGCAGCTTCCGCGCCTGGGCTTCAGCTCCGTCCGGGCAGCGCTGAGACAGCCACCCTGGCCGCTTCGGCCTCCACCGCCGCG
>CAUVLK010000132.1:0-6893 GCA_963552635.1 uncultured Lautropia sp.
AAATTCGGCAAGCATAGCCCCGACACGCCCCGCCATGGCGCCATCAAGGTATACATCCACACCATCATATTTCCCAGGACTCTCGGCAAAAACCCTGTGAATCTCAAACAGCAGGTCTTGTGCTCGTCCGACAGCGAACGCCGGAAGCAACAGCGTTCCTCCGCTATTGCAGATATATTCGATGGAATCTCTCAGTCTATTCAATCGCTCCGCTGGGGACTTTTCGCTATCTTCCCTGGCTACAGCTCCGTATGTTGATTCGATCACCGAATAGTCATAGTCACGAACTCCCATAGGAAAACGGAGAATGGGGAGAATCTCCCGGTCCTCACCCCCGGGGCCAATGTCACCAGAAAAAAGAATGTTCCCTTGCGGCCCCTTGACCGGCCCCCACACTACCATGACAGAAGCTGCCCCTAGAATATGTCCTGACCTGTAATACCTCAGGAACAGATCTTGTCCAACCGGAACGTAGGCACCCAAACAGAAGCGCTCCGAAGGAAATCTCCACTTTATGTTGTCAATATCCGAATGGGTAAATAGTTTTGTTATATAAGCAGCATCCTTGAGAACCTCTGTGGCAATATCCTTCGTTTCAGGGGTGCACCAAACGGGACCTCGAAAGCCTTTCTTGTATAACAAAGGTATCAGGCCACAGTGATCAAGATGTGCGTGCGTAAGAACAACGAAGTTAAGTTTCCGTGGATCAAAGGGCCAAGATTCTTTATCGCTCCAATGGTTCTGTGCACTTTCACCATGTAGAACGCCACAGTCCACCAGGAAGCTCAGACCTTTATCCGTATCGCGCAACCATGTACACGAGCCCGTAACAGTCCCGATTGCCCCAAGAAAGCTGACTTCCATCTTAGTTTGTTCGTCCAGTTTGGTGGAAGCCAATTCTATTGACGCGTGCATACTCAAGACGTGCAGTAATTCACATAGCAACCAAGCTGTAACGTTTAACAGTATTTATAAATAATCTGACAGTTTTATCGCCAGGGAGCCGACCAGCCGATACCTGACTGGCCGACTCCGGGGCTTCATCCAATCACCGGAACACCATCCCGCCATCGATCAGGATGGCCTGACCCGTCATGTAGTCGGAATCTGGCGAGGCCAGATAGTGCACGAGCGAGGCCACGTCGTGCGGCTCCTGCGGACGGCCCATCAGAATGCCTGACGAGAAGCGCTTGAAGGCCTCACCCGGCGCCCAGCCGTGGATCTTGCCCATCTCCTCGTCGATGCGGTCCCACATCCGCGTACCGGCCACACCCGGGCAATAGGCATTGACGGTGATCCGGTGCGGCGCCAGCTCCTTGGCTGCCGCCACCGTCAGCGCCCGCACCGAGAACTTGCTGGCGCAATAGATGCCCAGCAGGTCATAGGACTCATGGGCGGCGATGCTGGCGGCGTTGATGATCTTGTAGATGCGGTCGCCGCCCTGTTTCTTCATCTGCTCGGCCGCGGCCTGGATGCCCCACAGCACGCCCTTCACGTTGATGTTGAAGACGCGGTCGAAATCGGTCTCCGTCACCCGCTCCAGCGGCATCACGTCCTCGACGCCCGCGTTGTTGACGAACACGTCCACCTGGCCGAAGGTGTCCACGGCGTGCTTCACCAGCTGGAACTGGTCATCCCGCCTGGACACGTTGCCCTGGAAGGCCGTCACCGGCACGCCGGCGGCCTTGAACTCGGCCTCGGTCTTCTGCAGCGTGTCGGCGTTGATGTCCGACAGTACGATCCTGAAACCATCCTTTCCAAGGCGCTGGGCAATCTCCTTGCCCAGGCCATCGCCAGAACCCGTGATCACGGCAACTTTTTCAGTCATGGTCAGTGTCTCCTTGCTGAGGGTGGAAACCCGACGGGTCGCAGGACCAGACCCCGGATGCGCAACGCGCGGCCAAGGCTCGCACGCAGGTCCCGACAGGACAGGCACCTGGACCATGTCGGACTCCTTACCATGATGACTGATCGTGCGCGTTCGGTTGCCATACCCGGGTCCGCCATGCCGGTATGTGCCGCGCGTCAACCCTGCTGACATACGGGGTATCATCCGGGTCTACCCGTATCTTCCCCGCCATTCGTCATGCAGGAAACCCGGCTCTCCCGCCAACCGGCCGCCGAAAAGGCCGCCACCGCCGCTGCCATCAGCCAGAAACTTGATGCCCCCAAGGCGGCTTCCAGCGCCATCAGCCAGCACGCCCCCAGCGTCGGCTTCGTCTCGCTGGGCTGCCCCAAGGCGCTCGTCGATTCCGAGCGCATCGTCACGCAGCTGCGCGCCGAGGGCTACCAGATCTCCAACCAGTACGAAGGCGCCGACCTGGTCGTGGTCAACACCTGCGGCTTCATTGACGAAGCCGTGGCCGAGTCACTCGATGCCATTGGCGAGGCGCTGCACGAGAACGGCAAGGTCATCGTCACCGGCTGTCTGGGCGCACGCACCGGGCAGGGCGGCAAGGACAGCAACCTGGTGCGCGAGATTCACCCCAGCGTGCTGGCCGTCACTGGCCCCCATGCGCTGGAAGAGGTGATGGCCAATGTCCACCAGCATCTGCCCAAGCCGCATGATCCCTTCAGCGACCTGGTGCCGGCAGGCGGCATCAAGCTCACGCCGCGCCACTATGCCTATCTGAAGATCTCGGAAGGCTGCAACCACCGCTGTTCGTTCTGCATCATCCCCAGCCTGCGTGGCGACCTGGACAGCCGCCCCATCGGCGAGGTGATGCGCGAGGCCGAGAATCTGCTCAAGGCCGGCGTGAAGGAGCTGCTGGTCATCTCGCAGGACACCAGCGCCTACGGCGTGGACCTGCGCTACCGCACCGACTTCGTGGACGGCCGCCCGGTCAAGACGCGGCTGTTCGAGCTGTGCCGCGAACTGGGCCAGCTGGCCCGGCAGTACGGTGCCTGGGTCCGGCTGCACTACGTCTATCCCTATCCGGCGGTGGACGACGTGCTGCCACTGATGGCCGAGGGGCTGATCCTGCCGTACCTGGACGTGCCGCTGCAGCACGCCCATCCGCGCATCCTGAAGCTGATGAAGCGCCCGGCCAGTGGCGAGCGCAACATCGAGCGGATCCAGGCCTGGCGCAAGGTCTGTCCGGAACTCACCATCCGCTCCACCTTCATCGCCGGTTTCCCCGGCGAGACCGAGGAAGAGTTCCAGTATCTGCTGGACTTCCTGGAGGAAGCGCAGCTGGACCGCGTGGGGTGCTTTGCATATTCGCCCGTGGAAGGGGCTGCCGCCAACGATCTCCCCGATCCGCTGCCCGACGAGGTGCGCGAGGAGCGTGCGGCCCGGCTCATGGAAGTGCAGGAGGCCATCAGCGAGGCCCGCATGGCCCGCAAGGTGGGGCAGACGCTGGAGGTGCTGGTCGATGCCATCGAGCACGATCCCGAAGAGGGATGGTGGCGGCTGGTGGGACGCAGCCAGGCCGACGCCCCCGAGATCGACGGCCAGGTCTATGTGGAGCTGGACGAAGCGCCTGCCGACGGCACGATGGGCCCCGGCACCTTCGTGCGCGCCCACATCACCGACTACGACGCCCACGATCTGGTGGGTGAGCTGGCCAAGGACGCCTGATCGCTCTCGGCACGCTGGTCAGCCCTGGAATTCGTGCTCTGAAACAGTCCTTCCGCCAGCTTGTACGAAAACCATCGCGATGTCCCGTGCTGCCACCATTCTGGCGGGCATCATCGTTTCGCGGTTCCTTCCGCAGCGTGGCCCTTACTGCAGAGGCGGGCGCAGCCACGCGCCCCGCACCTCGATCCGGCGCGCATCCAGCACGCCGCCTCGGGCATCGCGCAGCGTGATCGTGTGCCGGCCGGGCAGGGGCATCCAGCCCACGCGGGCCCCTTGTCCAACCGGCTGGTCGTCGATGAACCAGTGCAGTTCCGTAGGCGTACCGTGACTGGCTTCCAGCCTCAGCTGCTGGTTGGCCGGCGGGATGTCAGGATCCAGAGCAATGATGGTGTCCGGCGCCGGCGCAACGATGCGTGCGGGCAGGGCGGACGGGTCAGGGTCCTGCCGCCTGGCATGCGCGCCGTCACCTTTCCCCGTGCATATTTCGTTCGAGGACAAGACCATGTCCGGTGGGCTGAAATGCCGCTGCTCGGTGCCTGCCAGAAACCACTCCTGACGAGGCGCCTCGATGCCGGAGCGCTTGGTGGCATTCGCCCCCTCATCATCCACCGTACCTGCACGCCTTGCTGGCAGCGCCTGGGCACTGGCCTCGTTCAACCCGGCCATTTCTGACTCACCGCTAAAATCCACTTGCTGCCGCACCACGCCAGCCGGGGGCGAAGGCGCTCGGCTGGTTTCGTGGCGATGCAGCTCGCGCATCAGCGTGGTCCAGACCGGAGCCGCGCCACTGGTTCCGCTCACGTCGTGCATGGGCGCACCGCTGGCGTTGCCCACCCAGACCCCCACCGTGTAGCGTTGGCTGTAGCCCACGGCCCAGTTGTCCCGCATGTCCTTGCTGGTACCGGTCTTCACGGCGCTCCAGAAGCGCGTATCCAGCACCGAGTCCAGTCCGAACGTGGGCAGGCGCGCATGGCGGTCGGACAGAATGTCACTGATGATGAAAGCCGCGCCGGCATCTAGCGCCTGATGGCAGTCTTCCGGCGGCCACCGCCTTGCTTCATCGCCCTTGCGGATGGACGCATCACGGAATGATGATGAAGCAGGTTTGGATGCGATGGCAGCCCAACCATCCGCATGTTCACCCGGGCCTGTCAGCGACGAGGACGCACCACGGCGGTGTGCCTCGGGGAGGAGATGCACCGGACACCACTGCCCGCCATTGGCCAGCGCACGGTAGGCATTGGTCAGTTGCAGCAGGCTCACCTCGGCACTGCCCAGCGCAAGGCTGTAACCGTAGTAGCCGCTGCCTTCCGGAAAGCGCATCCCCAGCCGCTGAAGCTGCTGATGGAAGGCATCCGGCGAGACCATCACCAGCGTGCGCACAGCCGGAATGTTGAGCGACGACCCCAGTGCCGTGCGCACCGAGACCCAGCCCTGGTAACGATGATCGTAGTTCTGCGGCATGTACAGGCCGCTGGCCGTAGGAAGCTGAGCCGGCGAATCACCCAGCAGCGAAGCAGCCGTCAGCCGATGCTCGGCCAGTGCCTGCGCATACAGAAAAGGCTTCACCGCACTGCCAGGCTGACGTCGTGCCATCACGCCGTCCACCTGTGCCGCCCGGCTCAGGCTGCCGCTGGATCCCACCCAGGCCAGCACGTCGCCGCTGACGTTGTCCAGCACCACCACGGCACCGTCCTCGACGTGTCGGCCCTGCAGCTCACGCAACTGTGTCCGCAACGTATCGACGGCCAGACGCTGGAGGGAGCCATCCAGCGTGCTGCGCACCGTGGAGTGGCCTTCATGGAAACCGGTCACGATGTCCTCTCCAGTCACACTGTCGGAAAGGGCGGTGTCCAGGTCTTCATTCACCTGACGGATCAGGCGCTGTGCCAGGTGCGGTGCCACGCCCTCGCTGGGCGCCCAGTCACGGCGATGCAGCGTCATGCCCGCCAGCACGTCCACCGACAGGCAGTCCGCTTTGGGATCCTGCAGCTGCTGGAGCAGACGGCAGGCACGCTCCTCCACCCGGGAGGCCGGGGCATTGGGCGCACGGATGAGCGCAGCGGCCAGCGCCGATTCCGGCGCATTCAGCGCATGGGGCGACTTTCCGAACAGGGTGTGCGACAGGGCGTCGATGCCGACGATCTCGCCGCGGAACGGCACCAGATTCAGATAGGCTTCCAGAATCTGGTCCTTGCGCCAGCGGGTTTCCAGTTCCCGGGCAGCACTGGCCTGCGCCCACTTCTGCGACAGGCCGCGCGCCGTGCTGGCGGGTCGTTGCAGGGCAGGGTCCAGCAGACCGGCCAGCTGCATCGTCAGCGTCGATGCGCCGCGCGTGCGTTCGTGCCACAGGTTGCCCCAGGCGGCTGCCGACACGGCCCACCAGTCCACGCCGCTGTGTTCATGAAAGCGCCGATCCTCCGACAGCAGCAGGGCCATCCGGAGCGCAGGTGAAGTATCGCCCAACGCCACCCAGGCCCCTCGGCGCACCTGAAAGTTGGTACGCAGCCGGTGCAGGACCTCGCCATGGCGATCCAGCAACAGCGTCTCGGACGACCGGAAACCGCTGCGAACCGTCTCGAAGTCCGGCAGCGTCCGGTCCGGCTCGGCACTGACGGAAACCGCGGCCGAAGAAGACACCATGCAAAGCCCCAGCAACAGCCCGGCGGCCCAGCGTCCAGACACCATGCGTCTCCTGCGGGTCAACGCGCCGCTCCCTCCGTCCGGGGAGCCGATGCCAATGCTCCCTCTGCATCCTGCACCGTGATCGTTGCATTGGGCAGTTCGCCGAACATCTCGGGCGCATAGAGTGCCTCGACACGGGTAGGCGGCAACTGGAAGGTGCCGGGGTTGTTCACCCGCAGCGTGTATTCCAGCGAGGTCCTGCCGGCCGGCAGATATCGGTAATAGCTGCGCAGCCACTCGAAACCGCGCTCCTGGTAGGCCAGCCAGCCATCGCCGGTGTCCTCGTCCTGCGTGGCCAGGGCAGAATCCCGGCCCAGTCCGCTGCCCAGAAGGGTGGCCCCGGCCGGTACCGGGTCGGAAATGACCACCCATTCCATGGGTGCGCTGGCTTCGATCTCGAGCCGTATCCGCAGCACGTCCCCCCGCGCATGACGGCCTGCCGGCAGCGTCGGCACATGCGCCGTCATCGGCACGACGGTCCGGCGGATACGGTAACCCGCAAAGAAGGGCTGGGTGCGCGGCACCGCGGCCAGCGACTGCAACGTCAGCCACGGGCGACCACTGCCCTGATGAAGCACCTCCAGACGGTCTGAAGATTCCACGGAAGCAGCCGGCTTGCCACCACGCG
>CAUVLK010000133.1:0-6886 GCA_963552635.1 uncultured Lautropia sp.
GGGCTGCGCTGGGCCTGGGGCTGGGTGCCGTTCCCATCTACATGCCGGGGCTGGGCCACTTCACGCTGGGCTTTGCCGGCCTGCTGCTGGTGGCCCTCATCCTGGGCAAGATCCGCAAGACCGGTCGCATCACCTGGACGATGCCGGTGCCTGCCAACCTGGCGCTGCGCAACTTCGGCCTGTCGCTCTTCCTGGCGCAAGTGGGCATGGCCTCGGGCGAGACCTTCGTGCAGACCGTCACCCACAGTGGCGTGTACCTGCTGGTGGGCATTGTCTTCGTGACCGTGCTGAGCCTGGTGGTGCTGTTGCTGTGCCTGCATGTCTTCAAGCTGCCCTTCGACATGGCGGCCGGCGTGATGTCGGGCGCCACCGGCAACCCCGCCATCATTGCCTTCACCAGCCGCACACTGGGCACCGATAAGCCCGATATCGGCTACGCGATGATCTTCCCGTCGATGACGATCCTGAAGATCGTGATGGTGCACATCCTGGGCGCCGTGCTGGGCGTGGGCTGATCCCTGCCGATCCTGTTGGCAGGCCATCGCGCCTGTCTCACGCCGGGAAGTCTGATGCACCAGGCTTTCATTCAAGGGGGCTCCATTATGGGGCCCCTTTCTCTTTTCACGGGCTGCCCGGTCGTGCGTAGCGCCTTGATCTCCCGTTGTACTAGCTCCTGTCGGCTGGAAGGACCGCACCACCTCCAACCGACCAACCCGTCTTTTTGGGTTACGAAAGGCTTTCCTGGAAAAATCGGCATACTTTACAATTGCCGGTCTACTTGAAAGGGACTCCATGAATCCGTCCACCCTGGTACTGATCGTCGACCCGCAGAACGATTTCTGTGACCTGCCAGCCGGGACCGACAGCATCTCCGGTCAGCTGATCTTCCCGTCGTTGCCCGTATCCGGCGCGCATGCCGACATGCGCCGCCTGGCCATCTGGCTCGACGAGAATGCTGACCGGATCGACGACATCGTCGTGACGCTGGACTCCCATCAGTATTTCGACATTGCCCATCCGGACTGCTGGCGTACGGGCCAGGGAGGCGAGGTGGCGGCGTTCACGGCCATCACGGCCGCCTCGGTGCGCTCGGGGCAGTTTCGCACGGCCAACCCTGCCCTGCAGGCCTATGCGCTCAACTACCTGGAGGCACTTGAAGCGCGGGGACGCTACACGCACATGATCTGGCCTGTGCACTGTCAGCTGGGCAGCTGGGGGCATGGCATCCACCACGCAGTCCTGGGGGCCCTGGAGCGCTGGCAACGGCAACGCCAGCGTGCCGTCATGTCGGTCATCAAGGGCACCAACCCCTACACCGAACACTACAGCGCCCTGCAGGCCGAAGTCCCCGACCCGCAGGATCCCAGCACACAGCTGAACACACCACTGCTGGAACGGATTGCTGCCGCCGATCAGGTCGTGATTGCCGGGGAAGCCGGCAGCCACTGCGTGGCCTATACCGTGCGGGATCTGTTTGCCCACCTGCCCGCCGAGAACCTGAAGCGATTCGTGCTGCTGACCGATTGCATGAGTCCGGTCTCGGGCTTCGAGCAGCAACATGCCGCCTTCCTGCAGGAAGCGGCCGACCACGGGGTGCTGCTGGTCAACAGCGGGGAGTTCCAGCTGCGGCGCTGAAATGGCCGCCCGCCCCTGAAAAGCAGAAACGGCACCCCAACGGTGCCGTTTCTCTTTCTGTCAGGGCACGGCCTCGCGGCAACGCGCCCTGCCCCTCTGGGTCGCTCAGTGCGGCGTGGATTCCCAGCTGTGGGTGCCCAGCTTGGTGGACGGCGTGGTGATCTTCCGCCGGGCCTGGCCCATGTAGAGCTGGCGCGGACGGCCGATCTTCTGGTCGGGATCGCCCAGCATTTCGCTCCATTGCGCAATCCAGCCCACGGTACGAGCCATGGCGAAGATGGCCGTGAACATGCTGGTGGGAATGCCCATGGCGCGCTGGACGATGCCCGAGTAGAAGTCCACGTTCGGGTAGAGCTTGCGGGCGACGAAGTAATCGTCTTCCAGAGCGATCTGCTCGAGCTTGCGAGCCAGCTTGAAGAGCGGATCGTTTTCCAGGCCCAGCTCGGTCAGCACCTCGGCACAGGTTTCCTGCATCAGCTTGGCGCGCGGGTCATAGTTCTTGTAGACGCGGTGACCGAAGCCCATCAGCTTGACGCCGGATTCCTTGTCCTTCACCTTCTTGATGAACTCGCCGATCTTGTCGACACCGCCCTGGGCCAGCAGGTCTTCCAGCATGCGAAGTGCGGCTTCGTTGGCGCCACCGTGTGCCGGGCCCCACAGCGTGGCGATACCGGCAGCGATGCAGGCGAACGGGTTGGCACCCGACGAACCGGCCAGACGCACCGTGGAGGTGGAGGCGTTCTGCTCGTGGTCGGCGTGCAGGATGAGGATGCGGTCCAGCGCACGCACCAGCACTTCGTTGGGCACGTACTCGTCGCAGGGCGTCGAGAACATCAGGTGCATGAAGTTGGCGGTGTAGCTGAGCTTGTTGCGCGGATAGGCGAAGGGCTGGCCGTTGGAATACTTGTAGGCCAGGGCAACCAGCGTCGGCATCTTGGCGATGAGACGGATGGAGGCCACGTGCCGGTGCTCTTCCTTGGTGATGTCGAGCGAGTCGTGGTAGAAGGCCGCCAGCGCGCCCACGCAGGCCACGAGCACCGACATCGGGTGGGCGTCACGACGGAAGCCGCTGAAGAAGCGAACCATCTGCTCGTGCAGCATGGTGTGGTGCGTGACGACATAGTCGAAGTCGGCCTTCTCCTGGGGTGTGGGCAGCTCGCCTTTCAGCAGCAGGTGGCAGACATCCAGGTAGTCGCAGTGCTGGGCCAGGTCCTCGATGGGGTAGCCGCGATACAGCAGCTCGCCCTTGTCGCCATCAATGAAGGTGATGGCCGACTCGCAGGCCCCGGTGGACATGAAGCCAGGGTCAAAGGTGAACTTGCCGGTGTTGGCGTACAGCTTGCGGATGTCAATGACATCCGGCCCCATGGTTCCCTTGTAGACCGGGAACTCAGTGCCGGCGGAACCATCCGAGAACGACAGCGATGCGGTGTAGGCAGGTTTGGCGGTTGTCATTGTCTTCCTTCCAAAGTGATATCAGGACAGGGGCCGGGCCATGAGGGCTGTCGGCACGCTGCAAGGCGGAGATGGCGCCTACCGGCTTGTGCTCCGTCACCGAATCTTAGCCGTTAAGCGCAAGATGCAGGAGACAGGGGTTTCCCTCAGAGGACAGGGGGTTTCCCCTCAGAGCGAGCGGATCTCGGTCAATAGTGCCCGGATTTCCGAGGTGTCCAGATCACCTTCGGGCTGGCTGCGCTCCAGGATGAGGTCCAGCAGCACTGGATCTGTCAGGTCCAGCAGCTGATCGAGTGCCTGCAGTTCGGATTCCAGAAAGCCCTGGCTGGCGCGGCTGTCGAGCAGGCGATTGAGCAGGATGTCGTTTTCCAGCAGGCCCCGCCGGGTACGCCAGCGCAGTCGGCGGAAACGGGCGGCAGCTTCGTCGTCTGCCTCGGGCGATGCGATGTGATTGTTGCCGGACATCGGTACTTTCCCCAATTGGCGCGCCCTGGGGGGCGGAAATGGACAGGAGCGTCCCGGCGGCGCTTCCTGCCGTCCGGCCCGAGCGAAGGTTCATCGTCCGGATATCGGACGGCAGGAACAACGGGGCAGGACAGGAAGGCCGCCGGGAACGCCCCTGGACAGGGTCCCTGCGGTGGCAGGCTTCGTTATACGGTCCGCCGGACCATCAGTTCCTTGATCTTGCCGATGGCCC
The DNA here is from genome assembly GCA_963552635.1 of uncultured Lautropia sp. Lineage (GTDB taxonomy): Bacteria > Pseudomonadota > Gammaproteobacteria > Burkholderiales > Burkholderiaceae_E > Lautropia. The sequence continues at coordinate 3,788 of CAUVLK010000133.1, forward strand.
GTGTGGGGTTCAGCCCCTTCGGACAGACATCGACGCAGTTCATGATGGTGTGGCAACGGAACAGCCGGTACGGATCTTCCAGGTTGTCCAGACGCTCGTTGGTGGCCTGGTCGCGCGTGTCGGCCAGGAAGCGATAGGCGGCCAGCAGGCCGGCAGGACCGACGAACTTGTCGGGGTTCCACCAGAACGACGGGCATGAGGTGGAGCAGCACGCACACAGGATGCATTCGTACAGACCGTCCAGTTCCTCGCGGTCCACGGGCGACTGCAGGCGCTCCTTCTCGGGCGGCTGGGTGTCGTTGATCAGGTACGGCTTGATGGATTCGTACTGCTTGAAGAACTGCGTCATGTCGACGATGAGGTCGCGAATGACCGGCAGGCCGGGCAGCGGCTTGAGAACCACCGGCTCCTTCAGCGTCTTCAGGTTGGTGATGCACGCCAGGCTGTTCTTGCCGTTGATGTTCATGGCGTCGGAACCGCAGACGCCCTCACGACAGGAACGGCGGAAGGCGAAGCTTTCGTCCACTTCGGCCTTGATACGCATCAGCGCGTCCAGCAGCATCTTGTCGGTCGGCAGCAGCTCGACCTCGATGTCCTGCATGTAGGGTTTCTGATCCTTGTCCGGATCGAAACGGTAGATGGAGAACTTCATTCTCCGACGATCGGTATTGGCCATTTTGTGCCCTTGTCGGTCGGCGTCCGCAACCCGAAGGCCACGGACGCGCAATGCTCATTGGAAAGGATGCGGAATCAGAACGTGCGCGGCTTCGGCTTGAAGTACTCGACGGTGAGCGGCTTGAGCACCACCGGCTTGTACGTGAGGCTGTTGTCTTCCGAATGCCAGAGCGTGTGACGCATCCAGTTCTCGTCGTCGCGCTGCGGATAGTCGCTGTGAGCGTGGGCACCACGGCTTTCCTTGCGGGCCTCGGCCGAGATGATGGTGGCCTTGGCAACCTCGATCAGGTTGGCCAGCTCCAGCGCCTCGACGCGGGCCGTGTTGAACACCTGGGACTTGTCGCGCAGGTGGATGTCCTCGGCACGCTTGACGTGGCTGAGGATCTTGCCCACGCCTTCGGAGAGCAGCGCCGAGGTACGGAACACGCCGCAGTGCGACTGCATGTCGCGGCGGATGTCGCCGGCAACGTCCTGCACCCGCTCGCCCGAGGTGGAACCGTCGAGCTTGGCCACGCGGGCCAGCGAGAAGTCGCCACTGTTGACGGGCAGCGGCTGGTGTTTCTCGTTCTTGAAACCGGATTCGACGATGTGGTTGCCGGCAGCCCGGCCGAACACCACCAGGTCGAGCAGCGAGTTGGTACCCAGACGGTTGGCACCGTGCACGGACACGCAGGCGCATTCGCCGATGGCGTACAGGCCGCGGACCACGTTCGACGGATTGTCGCCCTTGGGAACCACCACCTGACCATGATAGTTGGTGGGGATGCCGCCCATCTGATAGTGGATGGTGGGCACGACCGGGATGGGTTCCTTGATGGGGTCGACGTTGGCGAACTTGAGCGCGATCTCGCGGATGGAAGGCAGGCGCTTGAGGATCTTCTCGGCGCCCAGGTGATCGAGCTTGAGCAGCACGTGGTCGCCGTGCGGGCCGCAGCCGCGCCCTTCCTTGATCTCCTGGTCCATCGAGCGCGACACGAAGTCACGCGGTGCCAGGTCCTTCAGCGTGGGCGCATAGCGCTCCATGAAGCGCTCGCCGTCCTTGTTCAGCAGGATGCCGCCCTCGCCCCGCACGCCCTCGGTGATGAGCACGCCGGCGTTGGCCACGCCGGTGGGGTGGAACTGCCAGAACTCCATGTCCTGCAGCGGGATGCCGGCGCGGGCACACATGCCCAGGCCGTCGCCGGTGTTGATGTAGGCGTTGGTGGACGCCTGCCAGATGCGGCCTGCGCCCCCGGTGGCCAGCACCGTCACCTTGGCTTCGAGGATCATGACCTCGCCGGTTTCCATTTCCAGGGCCACCACGCCCAGCACGTCACCTTCGGCGTTGCGGATCAGGTCCAGCGCCATCCATTCGACGAAGAAGGTGGTGCGTGCCCTGACGTTACGCTGGTAAAGCGTGTGCAGCAGGGCGTGGCCGGTACGGTCGGCGGCTGCACAGGCGCGCGGCACGGGCTTCTCGCCCAGGTTGGCCGAGTGGCCACCAAACGGGCGCTGATAGATGGTGCCGTCGGGGTTGCGGTCGAACGGCATGCCGAAGTGTTCGAGCTCGTAGACGACCTGGGGCGCCTGGCGGCACATGAATTCGATGGCGTCCTGGTCACCGAGGTAGTCGGAGCCCTTGACGGTGTCGAACATGTGCCAGTACCAGTTGTCCTCGCTCATGTTGCCCAGCGAGGCACCGATGCCGCCCTGCGCCGCCACCGTGTGCGAACGGGTGGGGAACACCTTGGAGAGCACGGCAACGTTGTAGCCGGCCTCGGCCAGCTGCAGCGAGCAGCGCATGCCGGCACCGCCGGCACCGACGATGACCGCGTCGAACTTGCGGCGCGGCAGGCTGTTGGAGAGCTTGTTCAGATAGTCGACCATGTCCTTATGCTCTCCAGAGGATGAAGGCTGCCCAGGAGGCGTAGCCCGTCAGCAGCACGAGGGTGCCCACTTCGAGCACCAGGCGCACCAGCGTGTTTTTCAGATAGTCCATGTACAGGTCGCGGATGCCGACCCAGGCGTGGTAGATGAGCGCCAGCACGGCCACCATGGTGGCCACCTTCATGAACTGCCCCTGGAAGAGCTGCGACCAGGAGATGTAGTCGAGCTGGGGCAGCGTACAGACGCTACAGAGAAGGAAGATGGTGTAGAGCGCCATGATGAGGCCCGTGATGCGCTGGGCGAGCCAGTCGCGCAGGCCGTAATGGGCGCCGGACACGATTCGCTGAATGGTCATGTCGAACCTTGATGACGAAAGGGATGAGGGAAAGCAGTTCAGGAAAGGAGCAGCAAGCCGCCGAAGATGACGGTCATCGTGAGGCTGACGGCCAGGACGACCTTCGCACTGAACATGGCCTTGGATTTCTCCGTAAGGAAATGCATGTCGAGAACAATGAAGCGGAATCCCGCAGCCATGTGATGACAGAACGACCATATCAG
>CAUVLK010000134.1:0-6870 GCA_963552635.1 uncultured Lautropia sp.
ATAGGCGCAGACATAGCCCAGGAAGGCGACGATGAAGACCATCCGTTGCCGTTTCAGAAAGGCCGCGAACTTCTCGGGCGGCGTCTTGTACTCGGTTTCCATGCTGTTGTCCCTCGGGTGGAGTGTGGCGGCCTTTGTGGGCCGGGCCGCAGGCGGTTTCTTCAGCGGGCCGGGCCTGCAACCCGAGTGAAAAGGTGTCTTGCCTGGGGTGCGGACCCGTGCCTGCCGGGGCGCGGCGGAGCCCCGGCTGCCGGGCCCGTTGCTGCGCCTCCTTATTATCTCCTGCCCACAAAAAAGGCCAACCCGAAAAGGGTTGGCCTTGGGGGGAACGTGGCGGGTGAGGTCTTGTTCCCGATTCGGCTTGGGCGGTTTATGCCGTTGCGGCCTGTGCCTGGGTGGACATGGGCTTCTTGAAGAAGCCCAGACCCAGCGCGGTGACGACGGCACCGGCAGCGATGGCTGCGCAGTACATCGGCACGTTGCTGATGGCGCCGGGGATCAGCATCACGAACACGCCACCGTGGGGGGCGGCCAGTTCGATGTGCATCAGGCCCACCAGGGCGCCGGTGATGGCTGACCCGATCATGCAGGCCGGGATGACGCGCAGCGGGTCACGGGCGACGAAGGGAATGGCGCCTTCGGTGATGAAGGCCAGACCCAGCACCGCGGCCGCCTTGGAGGCATCACGCTCTTCGTTGCTGAAGCGGTTGCGGAAGATCCAGCAGGCCACGGCGATGCCCAGCGGGGGCACCATGCCGGCTGCCATGACGGCGGCCATCGGGATCTTGATGTTGCTGGCCAGAAGCGTGGTGCCGAAGACATAGGCCGCCTTGTTGACCGGACCGCCCAGGTCGAAGGCCATCATGGCTCCGAGGATGGCGCCGAGCAGCGCGATGTCCTGACCCTGCATGCCCTGCAGCCAGTGGGTCAGCCCTTCCATGGCGGCAACCATGGGCTTGCCGAGCACGCTCAGCATCAGCACGCCGATGATGCCGGTGGACAGCAGCGGCAGGATCAGCACGGGCTTGAGGCTTTCCAGGGTGCGCGGCAGCTTGATGGTCTTGGCCAGGAACTGCGTGAGGTAGCCGGCCAGGAAGCCGGCCAGGATGCCGCCGAGGAAGCCTGCACCGATGGCCGAGGAGATCATGCCGCCCACCATGCCAGGCGCCAGACCCGGACGGTCGGCAATGGAGAACGAGATGTAGCCGGCCAGGATGGGCACCATCAGGGTGAAGGCGTACTTGGCACCGACCTGGAACAGGTACCAGCCCAGCGTGCCTTCCAGCTTGGGATCGGACGGAACGTCCAGACCGCCGATGGCGAAGGCCAGTGCGATGAGCAGACCGCCCGCGACCACGAAGGGCAGCATGAACGAGACGCCCGTCATCAGGTGCTTGTAGGGGCCGCTGCGACCGCCGCTGCCTGCCTTGGCTTCTTCCTTGGCGCCTGCGGCGGCTGCCTTGCCATCCCCCCAGGGGGTGGCTTCGGCCCAGGCGGTATCGAACACCTTGCCGGCATCATGAATGGCGGCCTTGGTGCTGGTGCTGTAGAGCCGCTTGCCCACGAAGCGGGACTTGTCGACCTGGGTATCGGCGGCGATCACCACCAGGTCGGCAGCGGCAATCTCCTCGGGGGTGAGGGTGTTCTGCGCGCCGACCGAGCCACGGGTCTCGACCTTGATGGTGTAGCCTGCGGCCTCTGCACCTTCCTCCAGGGCTTCGGCGGCCATGAAGGTGTGGGCCACGCCGGTGGGGCACGAGGTGATGGCCACGACCTTCATGCCGGCGGGGGGCTTGCCCCCCGGGGCGACGGCGCTGGTGGCAGGGGCAGCCTTGGCGGCTCCGCCGCTGCCGGCCAGGGCCTGGGCGACCACGCCATCGGCGTCATCGAAGACGGCCTGCGGCGTGGTCTCGAAGATGCGCAGTGTCTTGGGAAGGTCGGACAGGTCGACGGGACCATCGGCCACCACGACGGCCACATCGGCCTTGGCCAGGTCGTCGTCCGAGAAACTGCCTTGCTCACCCAGATGGCTGATGACCTTCAGGCCGAGCTTATGTCCGGCCCGGGCGGCGGCAGACTTCAGGGCTTCGCCGACGATGAAGCTGTGGGCGGGCCCGGATTGGCTGGCGGAAATCGCCAAGATGCTTGCCACGGGGACTCTCCTCTAGGGGGTTCTTGGGGATGATCAGCGCGGGGAGACTTTGATCTGCTTGACCAATGTCTCGACCTGCTGCACCGACGGAAGCCCGAACTCGATCTGCTGAATGCGGGCGGCGGCGCAGGCCATGCCGAAGACGGCTGCATCGGGGAAGGGACTGCCCTGCAGCAACCGGGCAATGGTGCCGGCCACCAGGGTGTCACCTGCGCCGACGGTGGTTGCGACCTGGACCTTGGGCGGGGTGGCCAGCCAGCGGCCCTCGGGGCCGATGATCAGCGCGCCTTCGGCGCCCATCGAGACAACCACGCGCTGCACGCCACCGGCGCGCAGTTCTTCGGCAGCCTTGAGCACTTCGTTGTTGTCGTGCTTGAGCGGGCGGCCAACCAGTTCTTCCAGTTCGGGCCGGTTGGGCTTGATCATGACCGGTCCGATGGTGGAGGATACCTCCTTGGGCCAGCGCTTCAGGATCTGGCCCAGCTGGGAGCCGGCCACGTCGATGACGATGTTGACGCCCTTGTTCACCAGCAGCTTGGCCAGACGCAGCCAGATGTCGACGGTGATGCCGGGTGGCAGGCTGCCGCCGAACTCGCACCAGTCGCCGGGCCGGGCCAGGGCTTCGATGCGCTCGGCCAGGATGAGTTCGTCCTTGGCCTGCTCGCCGGCGTCCAGCTTGATGCCGGGCAGGTTCACGTCCGTGGATTCACCGGCTTCGTTGTCGACGATCTTCACGTTTGTTCGGGTATTGCCGGGTAGTCGCACCATGGCATCCTTGATGCCGTTGCGCTCGAAGGCCTGGACGAACAGGCTGTCGTTGTCGGCGCCAAGCCAGCCGGTGGCGGTGGTGCGCACACCCAGCGAGGCCAGGATGATGGAGACGCCGATGCCCTTGCCGCCTGGCGTGCTGCTGTGGCCGGTGGCGCGATGCACTTCGCCCGGGATCAGTTTCTGGACGGGAATGGTCTGATCGATGGCCGGGTTCAGAGTAATGGTCAGGACTTGGGTCATGCTGCATCTCCTGCAGTGGGGGAAGAAGCGGATTTGAGGGCGGCGCCCAGCGCGCGGACTTCCTGGACGGTCTCGGCCTCCAGGGCCTTGCGGGCCAGTGCCTGCAGATCGCTGAGCGACTGGCGACGCAGCATGGCCTTGATGGTGCCCAGGTCGCTGGCGCTCATGCTGAGTTCATCGACACCCAGGCCGACCAGCAGCGCGGCGCCCAGCGGGTCGCCGGCCAGGCCGCCGCAGACGCCCACGTGGCGCTTGTACGGGCGGGCGCCGGCCACGGTCTGGGCAATCAGGCGCAGCACGGCGGGGTGCAGCGCGTCGGCCAGGCTGGCCAGTTCGGGGTGCTGGCGGTCGATGGCCAGCGCGTACTGGGTGAGGTCATTGGTGCCGATCGAGAAGAAGTCGACGTACTTGGCGAACTGGTCGGCCATGACGGCGGCGGACGGCACCTCGATCATGATGCCCAGCGGCACGTTCGGGGCATCCAGTTCGGCGCGGATGGCCTCCAGCCGCTCGCGCAGCAGCTTCACTTCCTCGATGCTGCTGATCATGGGGAACATGATCGACAGCGGGCCGTGCTTGGCAGCGCGGTAGAGGGCGCGCAGCTGGGGCACCAGCAGTTCCTCGCGGCGCAGCTGCAGGCGGGCGCCGCGCACGCCCAGGAAGGGGTTGTCCTCGTGCGGCAGTGCCAGATGCGGTACCTGCTTGTCACCGCCGATGTCGAGCGTGCGCACGATCAGCGGTCGGCCGGCCAGCACGTTCACCATGGAACGGTAGACCTCGTACTGCTCGTCCTCGTCCGGCACGTGGTCACGCTCCAGGAAGAGGAACTCGGTCCGCATCAGGCCCACGCCCTCGGCACCCGATTCCAGTGCGCGGCGTGCCTGGTCGGCGCGGTTGGCGTTGGCGCCGATCTCGACGCGGTGGCCGTCGGTGGTGGTGGCCGGCTGCATCCGGGTCTTGGTTTCTTCGGCCTGAAGCTGACCCAGGCGCGCGATGCGCTGCTGGGCCTCGGCCAGGGCGGCTTCGGTGGGAGCCACGTACAGCTTGCCCCGGTAGCCGTCCAGGATGGCCTTGGTGCCGCCCTGGGACAGGGCCGGCGCCAGGACGCCGGGGCCGGCCGCCACGACGGCAGGCATGCCCAGCGCGCGGGCCAGGATGGCGGTGTGCGCGGTGGGGCCGCCCTTGGCGGTGCAGAAGCCCTTCACGCGGGAGGTGTCGATCTGGGCCGTGACGGACGGTGCCAGGTCGTCGGCCAGCAGGATGGCGTCATCGGGCAGGCCCTGGGCGAAGTTGCCGCCCTCGTTGCCCTTGCCCAGCAGGTGGCGCAGAACGCGCAGGCCCACGTCTTCCAGGTCGGCCGAACGGGCGGCCAGGGTGGCATCCTGCAGCTTGCGTTGAGCCTCGATGCGGTTGGTCAGGCAGTGCTTCCAGGCCCAGGCGGCGCCGTGACCGTCGACGATGCAGCGGGTGACGTCACCCAGCCAGCTCGGGTCGCGCAGCAGCTCAAGGTGGGCCTTGAAGATGTTGGCCTGTTCGGCCTGGCCCTGGCGCTCGGCATTGGAGATGAGCGTGGCCAGCTGGCGCTGGGCATTGGCCAAGGCATGGTCCAGGTCAGAGGCTGCCTTGGCCACACCCTCGAAGTTGTCTTCGACTTCCAGCTCCTGCGATTCGGCCAGCACCAAGGTGCCGATGACCAGGCCGGGAGCGGCGGCGATGCCGCTGAAGGTGTTGCGGGCCTCAGGTTCCCAGTTGCCCAGCTCGCGGCCCAGGCCCTGGGCCTGCGCCTGCTTGTCGGCAGCCAGGCGGGCCTGGCGGGTTTCTTCATCACCCAGCAGCTTGATGGTGCCCAGCAGGGCGCTGATGGCGTCCTGGGCGTCTTCGCCCTGGGCCGAGATGCGCAGGCGCGCGTTGTTGCCGGCACCCAGGCTCAGCAGCGAGGCCACGCTGCGGGCATCGGCCACGATGTCGCCGCAGCGCACGCGCACCTGCGACTTGAAGCGGCGGATGCTCTCGACCCACTGGCCGGCCGGGCGGGCGTGCAGGCCGTTGGGGTAGCCCAGCGTGATTTCCTTGCCGACGGGGAAGTCGTTCATGGCCGGGGCGCTGGGGGCGGAGGCGGGGGCCTCGCCGGTCAGGGCCTCGACGAGTTCGGCGGCGTTGGTGGTGGTGAAGAGCTTCTTCAGCCGGGCGTCGTCACGCATCAGGCGGGTGAGGCGACGCAGCACTTTGATGTGTTCGTCGGAGGCCGCCGCGATGCCCACGACCAGGTGGACGATCTGGGGCTTGCCTTCGGCGTCCTTGCACCACATGACGCCGTTGGGCACCTGCAGCACGGCCAGGCCGGTGCGCTTGACGAGGTGCTTGTCGTCGATCATGCCGTGTGGAATGGCGACGCCCTGTCCCAGGAAGGTGGTGGCGGTCTGCTCACGCTTGAGCAGGCTGTCGGTGAAGCCGTCAGCGGCAAAGCCGGCCTGGATCAGCAGGCTGCCTGCAGCCCGCACGGCGTCGTCGCGGTTCTGGGGCGCAGCCGCCAGCTGGACTTCGACAGGGGTGTTTTCCGGGGATTGCGTTGTCGTGTTCATGAAGGTTCTTCCAGCCTGAGAAGGGTCCAGCCGGCCCGAACGACCCGGCAGCGATGTCGGTGTGGTCAGCGATACTGTCCTCGCCACGCTCCTGTCACGTCCGGCCAGCACCGCGAATGGGGGCCGGGCATCAGGGGCTGCCTGTGGTCTGGGCAGGATTTCATTTGATCAGGGTGACCGGGATGTCCACCAGGTGCAACACGCCGGTGGCCACGGAACCGAGCAGCAGGCCGCTGACACGATTCAGACCGCGGGTTCCCATCACGATCTGGTCGAATCCCTGCTTTTTCGCTTGGTCGGCGATGACCATGGGGGCATGCCCCCGCTCGAAGGAGGATTCGTAGGGAATGTTCGCCTCGGTCAGCAGCTTCCGGGCGGGGGCCAGCTGTTCCTGGGCCTGTTCCGACATGAAGGCGTCGAGGTCGGTCTTGGTGAAGTAGGCGCGGGCGTGACCGGATAGGATTTCCGGCTGCACGTTGAGGAGCGAGACCTGGTGGTTGGCACCGGCACGGATCTGTTCGATGACCCATCGCACCGCACGCAATGCGGTCTCTGAGCCGTCGATCGGGATGAGTATTCTGGCCATGGTTGGTCGCCTCTTGTGGGATTGGGCAGCACACATGTTCCCCGGACCCCGGCGGGGGGCCGTGACACGGATGTTAACCATCTTGAACTCCGATGTTACTCGTTTGGTGCCGGCTGCGGGGCAGGGGTGGAGAAGGGGATGTGGATAAGCCGCAATGCTGCGATGCGCCATTGGGGCCTTGGTTAGAATGCCTGTTTTTGCGCCGAGCGCGGCCGTGAGGCCAATGCTGGCGCGCCCGGGCGGGAGAAGGTGCGGCTGATATCCCCGCCGGACGGTGGAATCCGGGAGTTACAGATGAGGTTTGCCGACCAATGACCCGGCAGATTGCATGGCTTCTCAGGCCGCAGCCGGTGACTGCACCGGTGGGCGTGTCACCTGAACAAGGGCTGCCGGAGCGTGTTCCGGCTGGGCGCAAGCCGCTGCAGGACGTGCCGTCAGGGCAGGGGGCATCCGAGGCCACGGCGGTACGGGGGTCTGTCCCTGCGCCGGAGAGCGGGCCTGTGCAGAAGAGCGCCCCGGCGCCAAAGATCGCTCCGGAG
>CAUVLK010000135.1:0-6845 GCA_963552635.1 uncultured Lautropia sp.
CAATTATGCTCAAACTGAGCATAATAGTGACGGCCGGCAGACATTCCCGCCCCCCCACCACCAACCCTCACCCGCCCTGCTGTCCCGCACAGCCCGTAACCCCGCCCCCACCGAGGAGGATCCCGACGATGATGGAAGTCCTGCACAGGGTTTTCGACTATGACCTGCCCGACGCGAAGGCCCCCACCACGGCCTGCAGCATCCGGCAGGCCTGGGCCAAGGTGCCCGATGCACTGGGCCCCGATGAGGCCAGGGCACTGAAGGGCCGCATCGCCGCCCTGCTGCGCGAGCGCAATGCCGTGCTGGTGGCCCACTACTACGTGGATCCCGACATCCAGGATCTGGCCTTGGAAACCGGAGGCTGCGTGGGTGACTCGCTGGAGATGGCCCGATTCGGCGCCTCCCATCCGGCGCGGATGCTGGTGGTGGCCGGCGTGCGCTTCATGGGCGAGAGCGCCAAGATCCTCTGCCCGGACAAGACGGTGCTGATGCCGGACCTGGAAGCGGAATGCTCACTGGACCTGGGCTGCCCCGAGGACGAGTTCTCGGCATTCTGCAACCAGCATCCGGACCGGACGGTGGTGGTGTATGCCAACACCAGCGCCGCCGTGAAGGCGCGTGCCGACTGGGTCGTCACGTCGTCGGTGGCGCTGGAGATCGTCACCCACCTCAAGGAACGGGGAGAAAAGCTCATCTGGGGGCCGGACCGGCACCTGGGCGACTACATCCGTCGCCAGACCGGCGCCGACATGCTGCTGTGGCAGGGTTCGTGCATCGTGCACGACGAGTTCAAGGCCGAGGAGCTGCTGGCGCTGAAGGCCGAACACCCGGATGCCATCGTGCTGGTGCATCCGGAATCACCGGCCAGCGTGGTGGAGATGGCCGATGTGGTGGGCTCCACCAGCAAGCTGCTCAAGGCCGCGGTGGAACGCCCCGAACAGACCTTCATCGTGGCCACCGACCAGGGCATCCAGCACGAAATGCGCAAGCAGGCGCCTCACAAGACCTTCCTGGCGGCCCCCACGGCCGGTAACGGCGGGACCTGCAAGAGCTGCGCCTTCTGCCCCTGGATGGCCATGAACGGCCTGGTGGGCATCCACGAGGCGCTGCGCCACGGTCACAACGAGATCCTGCTGGACAGTGCGCTGGGCCAGGCCGCCCGCAAGCCGCTGGAACGCATGCTGAACTTTGCCGAACAGCTCAAGCGCCAGCAGGCCGCCAACGTCTTCAACGGGATGGGACCAGCATGAAACCGCGGAATACCGACCACGACGTGATCATCGTGGGCAACGGGCTGGCAGCGCTGACACTGGCGCTCTCGCTGCCGGAGAGCCTGCGCATCGCGCTGCTGTGCAAGTACCGGCTTGATGACAACGCCAGCAGTCGCGCCCAGGGCGGCATCGCAGCCGTGCTGGACCGCCTGGACCGACTGGATGACCACGTGGCCGACACGCTGGTAGCCGGCGCCGGACTGTGCGACGAGGCCGCGGTACGTGCCATCCTCTCGCAGGGACGGGCCGCCATCGAATGGCTGATCGCCACGGGCGTGCCTTTCAGCCGCGCGGACAACGGCAGCCTGCACCTGACACGCGAAGGCGGACACGGTGCCAGCCGCATCGCCCACGTGGCCGACCACACCGGGCTCTCGATCATGCAGGCGCTCTACCGGGCCGTGGCCAGCCGCCCCAACATCCAGCGGCTGGAACAGACCATGGCCGTGGACCTGCTGCAGGACGACGAGGATCGCTGCGTGGGCGTGCGCGTGCTGCACCAGGGGCAGCTGCAGCCGATGCATGCCGCATCCGTCGTGCTGGCCAGCGGCGGCTGCGGCCAGGTCTATGCACGCACCACCACCCCGACCGCCTGCACCGGCGACGGCATTGCCATGGCCTTCCGGGCCGGCTGCGCGGCTGCCAACATGGCCTTCATGCAGTTCCACCCCACCGGCTTCGCCGGGCATGCCGGACCTTCCCACTTCCTGACGGACATCGGTGCCGGCCTGTCCAATACCGACGGGCAGGAACCGATCTTCCTGATCTCCGAGGCCGTGCGTGGCGAGGGGGGCATACTGCGCAATGAAGCCGGCGAGCGCTTCATGCCCCGCTACGACGAGCGTGCCGAACTGGCACCCCGCGACATCGTGGCCCGCGCCATTGCCGCCGAGATCGGCAAGCAGTCACTGCCTCACGTCTGGCTGGACATCAGCCATCGGCCGCGCAGCTTCATCCTGGAGCACTTCCCCACCATCCATGCACATTGCCTGGCGCATGGCATCGACATCACGCGCAGCCCGATTCCGGTCGGCCCGGTGCAGCACTACACCTGCGGCGGCATCGTCTGCGACACGGCCGGGCACACCCAGGTGGAGAACCTCTTCTGCCTGGGCGAAGCCGCCTGCACCGGCCTGCATGGCGCCAACCGGCTGGCCAGCAACTCGCTGCTGGAATGCGTGGTGATGGGCCGAAACGCCGCCCGGGCCATCGCGGACGGCGCCCGCTGGCACCATCCGATGATCCGGGCCATGACGATGGTCTCGAAGCACGACATGGTGCAGGACGCTTCCTCCGCCCCCCGTGAAACGACCGTGGCAGCGGCCGACGGGGATGCATCCACCCCCTCCGCACGGCACTTGCCCGCCAGCATCACCGAAGACGGATGCGGTACCGCCCTGCCGCCTTTCGATCGTCACGGCCTGCAGGCGCTTGTCAGCCAGCACCTGGGCATCCTGCGCAGCACGCCGGGCCTGACCCATGCCCATGCCGTGCTGACCGCCTGGCAGGCGCGCATTCAGCCCCCCGTCAGCGTGTCCGGGCACGAGGACCTCAACCTGCTCACCTGCGCGCGGATCATCGAGGCCAGCGCCCGACAGTGCCCGACCAGCATCGGCGCGCACTGCAACGTGGACCTGACCGCAGCTCCGCCGCCGACAGCCCCTACGGCGTATCGGCAGCAGCCGTCAGCACAGCCCGGCGCGTGAACAGCGCCTTCACCTCCAGCTGATGGCTGATGGCCACACACAGCGCCCCGGGCAGCGCCTGCTGAAGCAGCCGAACCATGGCGGCTGCGGACTGCGGATCCAGCTGCCCGGTGGCCTCGTCCAGAAAGAGCGCCTGCAGCCGCACCAGCAGCACCCGCGCCAGACTGATTCGCTGCTGCTCGCCGCCCGACAGCACCCGCCCCCAGTTCTGCACCTGGTCCAGACTGTCCTGCAGCCGTGCCAGCCCCACCTGGGCCAGCGCTGCCTTCAGCCGGTCGTCATCCCCATGCCCCCACTGCGGGTAGCAGAGCACCGCACGCAGTGAATCCTGCGGCAGATAAGGCCGCTGCGGCACGAACAGCACCCGTGCCGTGTCCAGCCGGAAGCGGCCTTCGTACCAGGGCCACAGCCCGGCCACGGTGCGCAGCAGCGTGGACTTGCCGATGCCGCTCTCTCCGTCGAGCAGCACCCACTCCCCTGCACTTGCCTCCAGCTGCACGTCCTGCAGCAGCGGACGGCCGTCCGGCGTGCGCAGCGAAAGCCCTTCGATGCGCAGCAGGGGCGTGGCTCCGGCAGATGCAACACCCTGATGGGCTCCGGCGTTCATGTCGTTTTCGACCTGTGGTGCATCCAGTGCCGCCATCGCCCGCTCGAAGCCGTCCAGACGCTCCACCACGGCAGCCCACTCGATCAGCTCGCGGTAGGAATCGGTGAACCAGCCGAAGCCGTCCTGCACGCGCGTGAAGGCGGCGCGCGCCTTCATCATCTCGCCGAAGGTGATCTGCCGGCTCAGATACAGCGGCAGCGCAGCAAAGATGGGAATGAACAGGCTGATGCGCACATAGGCGGCCGAGAAGGTGGAGAGCTTGAACTCGCGGTTGATCAGCGCGCGCCAGTTGTCCCGGATGGCGGCATAACGCACCTTGAGCCGACCGTATTCCGTACGCTCGCCCCGGTAGAAAGCGATCTGCTCGGCATGGTCACGGATGCGCAGCAGCGTGGCACGATAGTCCGCCTCACGGTGCTGGCGCTCCACGTTCAGCCCCTGCAGACGATGGCCGATCCAGTGTGCCAGCCCCGTGCTCAGCACCGAATAGGCCAGTGCCACCCACACCAGGTAGCCATGCACCATCACGGTGATGCCCCCCACGCTGACCGGGTGAACGCCCGAGGACACCCACAGGATGGCCACGAAGGCGCTCAGCTTGGCCACGTTGTTGATGAACGAGAAGAAAAGCGTGAGGCTCTTGTCGGCCAGCAGCCAGATGTCCTCGGCAATCCGCTGGTCGGGGTTGTCCGGCTCGTTGCGCAGCTGCAGCCGGTACTGGCGGTGCCGGCCCAGCCAGCGGCGCTGCAGGCCGGACGTGAGATGCGTGCGCCAGCGGAACATCAGCACCTTCTGCAGCCACTCCCGGCTGGCAATGCAGAGGGTGATCAGCGCCATGTAGATGGCGTATTCGACGATCAGTGACGGCATGTGGCTGCCGTCGAAGGCAGCCACCGCATCGTAGAAACGCTGATCCCAGTCCAGGATCCAGACACTGACACGGACCGTGAAGAGCGTCAGGCCAACGATGAACAGGAGCAGCAACCACTCGGGCCAGCGGCGCCGGCTCAGCCAGAAAGGCTTCGCCAGGCGCCCGAAACCCGCCAGGGTCTTCAGAACTTCCACGATGTGCTGAGGATCACGGTACGCGGCTCTCCGTAGAAGTTGCCGTAGCCATGAGAACGGATGCCGTTGTTCTCGTAGTAGTACCGGTCGGTGAGGTTGCGAACGATCAGGTTCACCGACAGGTCGGGGCTGAAATCATACTGCACGTTGGCATCCCAGACCGTAGCCCCCTTGGCACGCACGTCCCATCCACTGCTGGTGCTGCTCTGCGTGCGCACGCCGGCACCCAGCGTCCAGGCGTGAGCTTCGCCGGGCAGCCGGTAGTTGCCGTAGGCGCGCAGCATGTGGCGAGGCGTCTGCTTGTTGAACTCTTCGCCGCGCACGATACTGCCGGCGCTGCCGGTGTATTCGCGCTTGTTGTAGGTGTAGCCCGCGAACAGTTTCAGGCTGGGCGTGATGTCGCCGGAGATCTCGGCATCCAGCCCCTGGCTGCGCATGGTGAGCGGTACCCAGTAGAAGCGCCGGGTTCCGTCGTTGAGCCGCTGACGGGAGTTGACGGCCGTGTTGTCCTGGTCCACCCGGAACAGCGCCACCGCCGTGTTCAGCCGGCCGTCATGCCAGACGGATTTCCAGCCGACCTCGTAGTTGCTGCCCACCGTGGCCGGCAGCGGCTTGCCATCGGCGCCCACGTTCGCGTTGTACTTGAAGACGCTGGAGTAGTTCAGGTAGAAGCTGTTGTTCGCATTCAGGTCATACGTGATGCCCATGTAAGGCACGAAGCGTCCCTTGGTCACGTCCACCAGCGTGGGCGTGCGCGCGTCGGCCTGCCCGTTGCGGGTGTTGTACAGGTAGGCATAGTCGCGATGCCAGTGGCTGTAGCGCGTGCCCACCAGCACGTGCCAGTCATCGGCAGGGTTCAGGCGCACGCCGGCTGCCAGCCCGTGGGTCGTGAAATTGTTGTGGACGAAGGACTGGAAGTCGTAGACCGACCAGTTCGGCAGCGGCACCTCGTATCCGGTGAAGGTGTAGACATTGAAGCTGCGGTCGTCGGTATCTTCCGAACGGTCGCGGATGTCGAGCCGTTCGCGGGTGTAGCTGTAGGTGGCAAAGACCTCGTGCTGGCGCCCCAGGGCCTGGAAGGCACCGTTGATGTTGGCCTGGAAGGTGAGCTGGTTGCCGGCATGGTCGTAGCGCTGGATGCCATCCAGCGGCAGCATGCCATCTGCGGTGATGCCACCGCCCAGACTGCCGGAACCGGCCAGCGACGCATACTCCTGCACCGAGAACGTGCGCCGGTAATCGACCTTCACGTTCAGGTTCCAGTTGTCGTCCAGGTAATGGTCCAGCTCCACGAAGGCGTTCTGCTTGCGGTAGCGCCCTTCGTTCCAGCGCATGCCCAGGAAGGTGTCACGCGGCAGGCGCAGGTCGCCGCCGGTGGACGACAGCGGCAGGCCGTAGGGATCGGGTGTGTCCTGCTGGTTCTGCAGCAGACCGCCCAGCGTCACGCGGGTGCCATCCCCGAAGGTCTGGTCCAGCACCCCGTAGAGCAGGCCGTTGTGGCCGTCCACGTCGTCCTTGAAGGAGCGATCGCGCTCGGCCACCGCCACCACCCGGCCACGGATGGCCTTCTCCTGGCTGAGCGTACCCGAGACATCCCCCACACCCCGCACCGTGCCCCAGCGGTCCACCTGCACGTCCAGGCTGCGCTGCGTCTGGCGGGTGGGCTTCTTGCGCACCGCATTCAGCGCGCCACCCGGCTCGCCCGGCCCCTGCGTGAGACCGGCACTGCCGCGCACCACCTCGATGCGCTCATAGAGGGCCGGATCCAGCTGCTGCTTCGGGTCCATGAACGGGTTGCCCGAGATGCCCGGCGCCCCGATGGTGGTGCCGATGCCGTCTTCCTGAAGCTGCTCCAGGTAGAAACCGCGTGACTGATAGACCGCCCGCGCACCGTGGCGGGTGACGTTGACGCCGGTACTCCGGTTGAGCGCGTCCTCGATGGTGTGCACGCCCTGTGCCTTCATCTGCGTCTGCGTGATGACGCTGACCGACTGCGGCGTCTCGCGCGGCGACAGCGCCAGCCCCGTGGTGGTGCGCATCGACGATGCGGTGAACGAATTCGTCTGGTTCATCCGCTGGATGCCGGTCACCACCACCGTACCCAGCTGCACCACGGGGGCCGACGGGTCGGCCGTCGTGTCGGCGGCGGCCATGGCCGGCAACGCCGCCGCCAGCGGCAAACAGGCCAGCCAGCGC